>CAYVBG010000050.1:0-9229 GCA_964449205.1 uncultured Zetaproteobacteria bacterium
GATTCATGGCCTCGTTGCGCAAGGCGCGGAAATCGCGCAACAGGAAAAAGGTAAGCAAGGGCACGAGCAACAATGAGAACGCCACGTCGCTGAACCAGTCGGCCATGCCGGCGCTGATGGCCCGACCCCGCTCACTGACGGCGGCAATGATGCCGCGGGCTGCCTGCCCCGGATCGAAGCCGAAATCGAACCACGCCTGCGTCCAGACATTCAGCTGCGCCAGCAAGGTGGTCAGGCGCGCATCCACTTGGGGCATCTTCAACGCGAACTGGTGAACCTGCGCCGTGACCAAGGGAAACAACAACACGCCCGCGCCAACAAGCAGCGGCAACACGACAAGCATCACCAGCGTCACCGCGCCGGTGGGGGAGACATCATGCCGGCGCAACGCGCTCACGGCCGGCGACATCGTCGCATAGAGCAGCACCGTTGCGGCCAGGGTCAGCAACAGCGGCCAGGTCAACGCCAGAAACAAACAAATGGCGGCCAGAATCAGCGCGAAGGCGGCCGTCGCGCGCGCCAGGGGATGACGCCACCAGCCGGTTGCGTCGCTCACGGGTGTTCCACGCTTGCCAACTGGCGGCTGGCCTCCAGCAAACGACGGGCCACCATGCCGGCAAGATTCTGCAACAGTTTCGCACCCTGCCGGGGCCGGTTCTCCAGCCATTCCTGCAAATCCGAACGCAGCAGGAACAACACCTCGCAATCGCTCAGACAAATGGCATCCGCCGTACGCGGCTGGTCGGTGACCAGCGCGACCTCGCCAAAGATGTCACCGCGCTCCATTCGCGCCAGCTCCACCTTGTTGGCGCGAATGGCCACCTCGCCCGACATCAACAGCACCGCCCCGGCGCCCGGATTTCCAGCCTTGAAAATGGCCTCGCCGGCCTCGTAGCTGCGCGGATGCATGCGCGCGACCATCCAGCGAATGGCGCTGGCGGGGAGGTTCGCGAACATCGGATTGTCGCGGCACAGCTCCGCGCCCTCACGAATCCAGTCCTCGCGACGGAACAGATTGTGCCACAATGGGTGCTTCCGCATGCCACCTCCCTTGTTTGCATCATCAAGCATAGTGGAAATCGCCCCGGGCGAAAACGTGGGCCCGACACGGGCGACGCAGCATGCGGCAGCCCCGCGGGCGAAAGTATGACGCGCATCACCCTCCGCCAGGCCCGCCGCCCCCGACAAACTCCAGCGCGTTGCCATCCGGATCGCGGCAAAACAGCGCTGCGCGCCCCGAGCGACTGTCGGTGAAGGGGATGCCGGCCTCGTGCAAGCGGCGACGAATGTCGCCGATGTCGGACACCGCCAGCGCCAGATGCCGGTCTCTCCCGCCGTGTTCGGGGCGATCATGCCCGTCGCAGGGATCGGGCAAGCACATCAGGTGAATCTGGCCGCCGTCCAGTTCGAGAAACGCTCCGGGAAACCCCAAATCAGGGCGTGGCGCCAACCGCAAGCCCAGCACGCCCTGGTAGAAATTCAACGCCCGATTCAGATCGGACACGATGAGCCCCGCATGCGCCAGCCTCATGCGCCAATCTTCATATCCGTCGCCCGGGAAGTCCACCATTACCCGGCGCCGCCGGGACGCCGTCATTGTGTGCGGGAGGGCTTGGTGCAACAATCCGCCCCATGACAGCGCGCATTCTGGACGGCAAGGCGATTGCGGCGCGGCTGCGCGGCGAGATCGCGGATGAGGTGAGCGAGCTTGCGCGGCGGCACGGACGCGCGCCGGGGCTGGCGGTGATTCTGGTCGGGGAGGACGCGGCCAGTCAGGTGTATGTTCGCAACAAGAAGAAGGCCTGCGCCGAGGCCGGCATCGAGTCCGAGGCGTTTTCGCAGACCCTGCCGGCGGGCACCACCCAGCAGCACCTGCTCGGCCTGATCGCGGAGTTGAACGCCGATGCGCGCGTGGACGGGATTCTGGTGCAGATGCCGCTGCCGGCGCATATCAACGCGGCGGCGGTGATCGAGGCCATCGATCCGGGCAAGGATGTGGACGGCTTCCACCCCTGCAACATCGGCCGGCTGGCGGCGCGCATGCCGGCCTTGCGCTCCTGCACGCCGCTGGGCTGCATGAAGCTGCTGGAGGAGACGGGGCTTGATTTGCACGGGCAGGAGGCGGTGATCGTCGGCGCCTCGAACATCGTCGGCCGGCCGATGGCGCTGGAGCTGCTGCTTGCGGGCGCGACGGTGAGCGTGACCCACAAGTTCACCCGCGATCTGGCCGCGCACATCGCCCGCGCCGATATCGTGGTGGCCGCCGCCGGCAAGCCGGGGCTGGTGAGGGGCGAATGGATACGCGAGGGCGCGGTGGTGATTGATGTCGGCATCAACCGGCTGGAGGACGGACGGCTGGTCGGCGATGTGGATTTCGATGCGGCACGCCGGCGCGCCGGCTGGATCACGCCGGTGCCGGGCGGCGTCGGCCCGATGACCATCACGATGCTGCTGGCGAACACCGTGCAGGCCTTCCGCGCCCATGTCGCCGATCCGGCGCATGGCTCCCGCAACTGAACCCAAGCCGAAAGGACGCCGATATGACCGAACGCAAAACGCCGCTGTATCAGGAGCATGTCGCGCTGGGCGCGCGGATGGTTCCATTCGCCGGCTATTCGATGCCGGTGCAATATCCCACCGGCGCATTGAAGGAATACGAGGCCGTGCGCGGCGATGAATCGGCCGGCCTGTTCGATATTTCCCACATGGGGCAGGTGCGCGTGGAAGGCCGCGGCGCGCTGGATTTCCTGCAATATGTGACGACGAACGATGTCGCCCGCCTGGCACAGGGGCAGGTGCAATATTCGGCCCTGCTGGACGAAGACGGTGGCTTCATCGACGACATCACGACCTACAAGCTCGCGGACGATGCCTTTTGGCTGTGCGTGAACGCGGCGAATCGGGAGAAGGATGTCGCGCATCTGGAACATCAGGCCCGCCGCTTTGATGCCACGGTGATGGACGAATCGGACCATACCACGCTTCTGGCCCTGCAAGGCGCGGCGGCGCAGGCGATGCTCGCGCCGCTGGCGGACGGCGACCCCGATGCCATCGGGTATTACCGCTTCGCCGGCATGCGGATTGGCGATGCCCCGTGCCTGGTGTCGCGCACCGGCTACACCGGCGAGGACGGGTTTGAGATTTACCTGTCCAACAAGGCCGCCGTGGCGGTCTGGCGCGCGCTTCTGGAGCGCGGCGCGCAGCCCGCGGGCCTGGCCGCGCGGGACATGTTGCGCACCGAAATGGGCTATGCGCTCTACGGCCATGAGATTTCCGCCGGGGTCACGCCGGTGGAGGCCGGGCTGATGTGGATCACCAAGCTCGACAAGGGCGATTTCATCGGCCGCGAGGCGGTGGCGCGGCGCAAGGCGGAAGGGCCGCGGCGGGTGTTGGTCGCGCTGGAGCTGACCGGGCGCGGCATCCCGCGCGAGGGCTATCCGGTGCTGGCGGCGGGCGAGGAGATCGGGCGCGTGACCTCGGGCGCGCATTCGCCGCTGCGCGGCTGCGGCGTGGCGCTGGCGTATGTCTCGCCGGAGGCCGCGGAGCGCGAGGTGTTCGAGATCGGCATTCGCGGGCGCGGCGTGGCGGCGCGCCGCGTGCGCTTGCCGTTTGTCCGCAGCCGCACGCGGCGGTAGTTTTCCGGCTTTCTGCATTCTTCACCAAGGGGTTCCGGCCATGAGCATTCCCGCCGATCTGCAATACACGAAAGAGCATGAATGGGTGCGCATCGAGGATGGCGTTGCGACCATCGGCGTCACCGATCATGCGCAGGAGGCGCTGGGCGATATCGTGTTCGTCGAGCTGCCGGAGACGGGGCGCGAGGTGGCCGCCGGCGAGGCCTGCGTGGTGGTCGAATCGGTCAAGGCGGTGTCCGATGTGTATGCGCCGGTCGCCGGCGAGATCATTGCGGTGAACGAGGCGCTGGAAGCCGAACCCGAGAAGGTCAACGCCGATCCCTACGGCGAGGGCTGGCTGGTGAAGATCCGCATGAGCGGCGACACGGTCGAGCTGCTGGACGAAGCGGCCTACGCCACCTTCCTCGAAGAATAATCCCACCCCAAGGCGCCCGGCGGCGCCATGCGAGGACGCGATGCGATTTCTTCCCCATACGGAACACGACCGCCGCGCGATGCTGGAGACCATCGGCGTGGACGGCATCGAGGCCTTGTTCGCCGACATTCCGCGCGAGTTTCACCTTGCGCCCGGCAGCCTGAATCTGCCGGATGCGCTCTCCGAGGCCGGCATCGCGCGCAAGTTCGCCCGCGCCGCCGCGCGCAACCGGCATGCGGGCGAGACGGCCTGTTTCCTGGGCGCGGGCTGCTACCATCATTTCGTGCCGGCGGCGGTGGACTATGTGATTTCGCGCGGCGAGTTCCTGACCGCCTACACCCCCTACCAGCCGGAGATCAGCCAGGGCACGCTGCAGGCGCTGTTCGAGTTCCAGACGATGATCGCGCGCCTGCTCGGCATGGAGATCGCCAACGCCTCGATGTATGACGCGGCGACCGCCGTGGCCGAGGCGGCGCTGATGGCCCGCCGCGTCACCCGCCGCGGGCATGTGGTGCTGGCCGGCGGCCTGCATCCCGACTGGCGGCGCGTGACCCGCAACTATCTGAAGCACCTGGGCGGCGCTTGCGACACCGTGCCGCAGGCCGGTTTCGCGACCGATCCGGAGCGCATCGCCGCCGCCATCCGCGAGGACACGGCCTGCGTGATCATCCAGTATCCCGATTTCCACGGCGCGGTGTTCGATCCCGCGCCGATCCGCGCCCGCTGCGACGAAACCGGCGCGCTGATGGTGGTCGCGTTCGGCGATGCGACGGCCTTCGGCCAGCTCGCGCCGCCCGGCGAGATCGGCGCGGACATTGCCGCCGGCAGCGGGCAGGCGCTGGGCGTGCCGATGGGTTTCGGCGGGCCGCATATCGGGCTGTTCGCCTGCCGGCAGCGTTTCCTGCGGCAGATGCCGGGGCGCGTGTGCGGCATGACCGAAGACGCGGACGGCAAGCGCGGCTTCGTGCTCACGCTTTCCACCCGCGAGCAGCACATCCGCCGCGAGAAGGCGACCAGCAACATCTGCTCGAACCAGGGGCTGATGTGCACCGCGAACGCGGTGTATCTCTCCCTGCTGGGCGATGCGGGGCTGCAAACCGTCGCGCGGCGCTCGGCGGCGGCGCTGGCGATGCTCGTCCGCGATTTGCCCGACGGCGTGCGGGCTGCGGGCGGCCCGCGCTACAACGAAACCGTTGTCAGCTTCGACGATCCGGCCCGGCGCGACCGTTTCCTGCGCGTGGCCGAGGCGGCGGGATTGTTCGCCGGCATTCCGCTGGAGCGCTTCGAGGCGGAGTGCGGCGCGGGGCATCTGTTGGTGGCGACCACCGAGATGATCGAGCCGGAAGACATCGCCCGCTGGCGCGAGGCGCTGGAGGCCAGCCGATGAATACGCAGCCGAAACATTCCGGAACCCGCGGCCTGCAACACGAGGAGCCGCTCTTGTTCGAGCGCGCGCACCGTCAGGCGGAGAGCATTCAACTGCCGGGCGTGGAAGCCGGGGATGACCCGCCGGAGGCGCTGGCGCGCTTCACGCGCCAGTCGGCGCCCGGCATTCCGGGGCTGTCCGAGCCGGAGGTGGTGCGGCATTTCGTGCGCCTGAGCCAGTGGAATCACGGCATCGAGACCGGCTTCTACCCGCTCGGCTCCTGCACGATGAAATACAACCCGCGCGTGAACGAACAGCTCGTGCGCCTGCCGGGGCTGGCCTTGCTGCACCCCGAGCAGCCGGAGGCAAGCGCGCAGGGCGCGCTGGCGCTGCTTTGGGAGCTTCAGGAGTGGTTGGGCGAGATCGCCGGCCTGCCGCATGTGACCCTGCAACCCGCCGCCGGCGCGCACGGCGAATGGACGGGATTGATGATGATTCGGGCCGCGCTCGCGGCGCGCGGCGAGGGTCACCGGAACATCGTGCTCACGCCCGATTCGGCGCACGGCACGAATCCCGCCTCGGCGGCGCTGGCCGGCATGAAGACCATCGAGCTGAAGTCCACGGCCGAGGGCCGCGTGGATCTGGCCGAGCTGCGCGCGCGCCTGAATGGCGAGGTCGCCGCCGTGATGCTGACCAATCCGAACACCACCGGCATGTTCGAGTCCGAGATTGCGGAGATCTGCCGGCTGACGCACGAGGCCGGCGCGTTCGTTTATGGCGACGGCGCGAACCTGAACGCGCTGGTCGGCAAGGCGCGCCCGGGCGACATGGGCATCGATTGCCTGCACATCAATGTCCACAAGACCTTCGCCACGCCGCATGGCGGCGGCGGCCCGGGCGCGGGGCCGGTGGCCGTGTGCGACGAGCTGGCGGCGTTTTTGCCCGTGCCGCGCATCGAGCGGAGCGAGGACGGCGCGTTTCGCATCGTGCGCGATGCGCCGCAGTCCATCGGGCCGGTGTTCGGCGCGCTGGGGCAGGTGGGCGTGCTGCTCCGTGCGGCGGCGTATATCGCGGCCTTCGGCCGCCAGCACCTGCATCGCATCGCCGAGGATGCGGTATTGAACGCGAACTATGTGCTGGCGCGATTGAAGGAGGCCTACGATGTGCCGTTCGAGGGCTTCTGCAAGCACGAATGCCTGCTCACCGACGCCCGCCAGAACCGCCACGGCGTCAAGACGCTGGATATCGCCAAGCGCCTGATCGATCTGGGCTATCACCCGATGACGGTCTATTTCCCGCTGATCGTGCATGGCGCAATGCTGATCGAGCCGACCGAGACCGAATCGAAACAGACCATCGACGCCTTCTGCGATGCGATGCTGGAAATCGCCCGGGATTGCGAGCGCGGCGAGATTCAGCCGATGCTGGATGCGCCGCTCAAACCCATCCGCCGCCGGCTGGACGAAACGAAGGCCGCGCGCCGGCCGGTGCTGACCTGGCCCGGCAGCCGGGAACGTGACGCGAACGCCTGAGCGGAAATCCGCCTGATCAGAACGGCTTGACGATGACGAGAACCACCACGGCGATCAAGATCAACGTCGGGATTTCGTTGAACTTGCGGTAAAAAGCGTGACCGCGGGTGTTGCGTCCGGCGGCGAACGCGCGCACGAACCCGCCGCAGGCCAGGTGGAATCCAATCAGCGCCACCACCAGCATCATCTTGGCATGAAACCAGGCCGCATCGCGCACCATGTCCCATTCCAGTCCGGCAAGCCATAACCCCAGCGCCACCGTGACCATCATCGCCGGGTTCATGATGTAGCGATACAGCTTGCGCTCCATGACGCAAAACTGCTCATGCACCGGACCGTCGGCGTGGGCGGCGTGATAGACGAAGATGCGAGGCAGATAGAACAATCCCGCAAACCACGACACCATCGCCACCACATGAAACGCCTTGATCCATAGCATGGGTGTCAGCCTATCGCCTGCGTGCGCGCGGGACAAACGCGCGCGTCACGCCTACGATTGCGCCATGCGACGCATCGACCAGATCGAACCCTTCCGCGTGATGCAGCTGCTGGAGCGCGCAAAGGAACTGGAAGCTCAAGGCCGGCGCATCATCCACATGGAGATCGGCGAACCGGATTTCCCGACGCCCGCACCGGTCATCGAGGCCGCCAAGCGGAAACTGGAAAATGGCGACAACTTCTACACCCCCTCCACCGGTCTGCCGGCGCTGCAACAGGCCTTGTCCCGCTGGTATGCGCGGGAATACGGCATCGACATTGCGCCCCATCGCATCCTGATCACACCGGGCAGCTCGGGCGCCTTCAATCTGATTTACGCCGTGCTGCTGGATGCAGGGGAATCGGTGCTGCTGCCTGATCCCGGCTACCCGTGCCAGCGCAACTTCGTGCGGCTGGCAGGCGGTGAGCCTGTGAACGCCCCGGTCGGCCCGGAAACACGCTATCACCTCTCCACCACGGCAGCCGCGCGTTTCTGGCGCGAAGGGATGCGAGCGGCGGTCGTCATCAACCCCGGCAATCCCACGGGCACATTGATGGATCGAGACGACATGGCCGCGCTCGCACGCTTCTGCCGCGAACGCGGGGGCTGGCTGATATCCGATGAAATCTACCACGGCCTGACCTACGGCGTGCATCCGCCCACTGCCCTCGCATTCGATGACAACGCCATCGTGGTCAACGGTTTCTCCAAGCGTTGGGCCATGACCGGCTGGCGCGTGGGTTGGATCATCGTGCCGGAGGCATTGCTCGATCCATGCAGACGGGTCATGCAAAACATCTTCATCGCCGCGCCCACACTGTCGCAGCACGCGGCCATCGCGGCGCTGGCAGCGGACAACGAAGTGGAAGCGATGCGCGCCGCCTATGGCGAACGCCGTCGCTATCTGCTGGATACGCTGCCCGGCCTGGGATTCGATGTGGTGATCGAACCGCAGGGCGCGTTCTACATCTACGCCAACGTCTCCCGCCTGACCCCTGATTCCCGCGCGTTTTGCTGGAAACTGCTGGAGGAGGCAGGCGTGGCCGTGACTCCCGGAGAAGATTTCGGCCAGCATCGTGCCGCTGAACATGTGCGTTTTTCGTATGCCACCAGCCTGAACGATCTGCGCGAAGGCATATCGCGCATTCGAGACTGGCTGCATGCGGCGGACTGACGCCCGCTGGCGGGCATGAGGCCCGAACCCGCACGGCTGCGTGCGGTGCTCGCGTCGGTGATGGCGCTGGCATCGCTCTCCGCCACCACATGGGCATCCAGCATGCTGCTGCCCGGCTTTGCCGGTCCTGCGCTCGCCACCTCGATGGGCGCAGCGGCGGTGCTGATGTTTGCCGCGCCGGATTCACCCTTGGCGACCTGGCGCGCCTTCGTCCTCGGAAACCTCGTCTCCGCCGTCATCGGCGTTGTCGTGTTTCGCTTTTGTGGCGACACGGCATGGGCCGGCGGTCTGGCGGTTGCCCTGGCCATTGCCGCCATGCACCTGCTGCGTTGCCAGCACCCGCCCGGCGGCGCGACGGCGCTGATGGCCGTGATTGGCGGGCAGGAAGTGCATCGTCTGGGCTTTGTGTATGTGGCCGCGCCCATCGGCATCAATCTGGCAATCGTTTCCGTCTTTGTTCTGGCGCATCGCTGGCTGCTGAAGCGCATGGGCTAGCAAGCCCTGCCGTTTCCCCAACAAAAAACCCGCCGGAGCGTTGGCTCGACGGCGGGTTTCAGATGAAATTCCTGGCAGCGACCTACTCTCCCACGGGGAACCCCGCAGTACCATCGGCGCGAAGGAGCTTAGCT
>CAYVBG010000051.1:0-9188 GCA_964449205.1 uncultured Zetaproteobacteria bacterium
CTCAGTGGACGCCCGGATGCGAAGGCCAGGTTCCTCGGCAAGCCACGCTTCGTTCCTGCGTTCCAGGCGGGATGAGCGTTTTGTGTCGTTGATTTCGTGGAGTTCGGGTATCGGCGTGGCCATTGGCGTGGCGGCGCTGATCGTCGTGCTTTCGGTGATGTATGGCTTCGATGTCGAGCTCAAGGACCGGATTTTGGGCTTTTCGGCCCATGTGGACATTCAGGGGCCCGGCGACACCCTGCGCGGCTGGCGGGAATGGCAGACGCGCGTGGCGCGCCTGCCGGGCGTGAAACAGGCCGCGCCCTATGTGTCCGCGCCGGTGATGGCGGCGCATGGCGGTCAGGCCACGGGCGTGATCCTCAAGGGGGTGGATCCCCGGCGCGAGGCCATGATCGCCCGCCACATGGCCCAAGGGAGCTTTACGGCGCTGGCGGAGGGTTCGCCGTTTCAGGTGGTGGTCGGCAAGGATCTGGCGCGCAAGCTGGGGCTTTCGGTGGGCGACAGCCTGAATGTCGTCTCGCCCGCCGCCGGGATCGGCCCTTCGGGCATGGCGCCGCGCATGCGCGCCTTTCGCGTTGCCGGCATCTTCGATTCCGGTTTCTACGAATATGATATCGGCATGATCATCGCGCCGCTGTCGGCCGTGCAGCGGTTGAATCGATTGGGCGACGCGGTGACCGGCATCGAGCTGCGGCTGCATGATCGCGACCGGGCGCGCGAGGTGGCGGAACAGGCGCGCGCAGCGCTGCCGCCCGGCGCCTGGGTGCGCGACTGGATGCAACAACATCATTCGTTTTTCCGGGCGCTCCGGATGGAACGGGTGGTGATGGGTGTGATCCTGTCGCTGATCGTGCTGGTGGCGGTGTTCAACATGGTGGCTTCGCTGGTGATGGTGGTGATGGAGCGGCGCAAGGAAATCGCCATTCTCAAGACCATTGGCGCGACCGATGGCGCGGTGATGCGCGTGTTCTTTTACATGGGTGCGCTGCTGACCGGCCTGGGTACATTGACCGGCGGTGCGGCGGGGCTGCTGCTGGCCTGGAAGCTGGATGCGTTGCTGGCATGGTTCCAGACGGTCACGGGCGTGACAATCCTGTCCAGCGACGTTTATTATATCGACCATGTTCCATCCATCATTGATCCTGCGGCGACAGGCATTGTCATTGTTGCCAGCCTCTGCATGGGGCTGGGCGCCACGCTCTATCCGGCCTGGCGCGCCGCGCATGTGCCGCCCGCCGACGCATTGCGGTATGAGTGATGCCGGCATGGAATCCGTGAGGCGCTGATGGCGAACGATTCGTTGAGGAACAAGGCCAAGCGGGCGCTGCTCGACGGCAAGTACAAGAAGGCGCTGGAGCTGTTCGAGGAGCTGCACAAGGCCGAGCCGGACGATTTGCGCGTGCATGTGAAGCTGGCCGAGCTGCGGGAAAAGCTGGGCCAGACGGACCGGGCGGTGAAGGATTACATCAAGATCGCCAATACCTACGCCGAGCAGGGCTTCGTGGTGCAGGCCATCGCCATCAACAAGATCGTGCTCCGGCTCGATCCGGAGCGCACCGAGATCAAGGAACGCCTGAAGAAGCTGTCGAGCGAGCGCGGCGACGACTGGGCCATCAGCACCATCTCGCCACAACAGGGCATGCGCGCGCCGGACATCGCCGGCAAGGATCGCGCCAAGCTCAGTTTCGAGCGCACGCCCCTGCTGTCGGGACTTTCCGGCGACGAGTTGGAGGATTTCATTGATTCGCTTCAGCTCCGGCATGTGAGCGCGGACGAATACATCTATCAGGAAGGCGATCACGGGGACGAGCTGTATTTGATTGGCATGGGTTCGGTGGTGCTGCGCGCCCGGGATGCGCAGGGGCACAAGCGCGCGTTCTCCCGCTTGGGCGAAGGCGATTTTTTTGGCGAATATGCGTTCATGGCGCGCGCGCCGCACACCGACGAAGCCATCGCCGAAACCGATTGCAGTGTGCTGATGATCGACCGCGCCACGTTCGACGAATGGGTGAAGAAGTATCCGGGCATCCAGTCCACGGTGGAAAGCTTCTATCGCCAGCGAGTGTTGGCGCGGGTGCTCGCCATCACGCCGGTGTTCGAGGGCGTGCCGCCGGATGCGCGCATGGCTCTGGCCGAGAATTTCAAACTGCGCACTTGCGAGAAGGGCGAAACGGTGGTGCGCGAGGGGGAGAGGGGTGATACCTTTTATCTCATTCGCTCCGGATCGGTGGATGTGTTCACCAGGGGCATGGGCAAAGGCGATGAACAGGTGTCGTTGGGCGTGATGCGCGAGGGCGATTTTTTCGGGGAGGTGGCGCTGCTGACCGACAAGCCGCGCACGGCCACCGTGGTGGCGCGCGAGAAACTGGAACTGATGGAGTTGACCCGTGACCGTTTCAACGACATCGCGGCTAAATATCCCTCGGTACGCAAGGTGGTGGAGGCCTATCAGAAACAGCGCGTGCAGGACACCATTCGCATTCTCCTCAATCGCAAGAACAGCACGTGACGCAAGATGCCCGGCCCTTGCTCGATGTGTCCGGCCTGAGCAAGTCGTTCGTCTCCCCCGCAGGGGTGATTCGCGTGTTGGCCGGCGTGGACATGCGAGTGGCAACACGGGAGTTTGTGGCTGTGGTCGGGCAGTCCGGCTCCGGCAAGAGCACGCTGCTGCATGTGCTGGGGACGCTGGAGCCGGCCGATGGCGGCGAAGTGCGGCTTGCAGGCCGGTCGTTGCTCGATTTGAATGGTGTCGAAACGGCGCGTGTGCGCAACGAATCCATCGGGTTTGTCTATCAGGCGCATCATTTGATTCCCGAATTGACGGCGCTGGAGAATGTGATGCTGCCGCTGCTGGTTCGGGGTGTTTCGCGCCAGCGCGCGACCGACCGCGCACGCGATCTGTTGGTTCGATTGGGGCTGGAGGCGCGTTGCGGGCATCGGCCCGGTCGGCTGTCTGGCGGCGAGGCGCAGCGCGTGGCCGTGGCTCGGGCGCTGGTGGGCGAACCCTGCCTGTTGCTGGCCGACGAGCCGACCGGCAACCTTGACGAGCATACGGCCGACGGGGTGTTTGCGGCCATGCGTGAACTCTGCCGGGAGGAGGGGGCGGCGGTGGTCATGGTCACGCACAGCAGCGAGCTTGCACGTCGCGCCGATCGCGTGTTGCGCTTGCATGAAGGGCGACTGGAGCGCCATGCCATGGCTTGACGCATGATGTGCGTCCGGTTTCTTGGCGGCCCTGTGGCTGCGGCCGGCGGCGCGACAGCCGGCGCGTGATGCGGGTGTGTCAGTCGGCCGGGTCGGGACGGAATTCGCCGGTGAACACCCGCGCAACCGGGCCTTCAAGCGCAATGTCTTCGGCCGTGCCGGACACGCGCACCTTGCCCCCCGGCATATGGATGGTTTGTGGGCGGCAATGCCCTTCCAGATGCCAGATGGCCGCCGCGACCGCGCAGGCGCCGCTGCCGCAGGCCAGCGTTCGCCCGGCGCCGCGTTCGATGATGTCGATCCAGGCATGATCGTCGGCGCGACCGCTGATGATCTCGATATTGCGGTCGCGCGGGAAGTCTTCCGTGGCTTCGAAGAAGACGCGATGCGGGTTGCCCATGTCCACATCCACGTGCGCCCCGGTGCATGCCGCGATACGCGCCGCGCCCATGTGCACGCGCACGCCACCCGGGGCATGCTCGGCGCGCACCACCCGCCCGGGCAGGCGGATGGTGCAGTCGCCGTGTCCTGATTCTTCCATCAGCAGGTGGCCCACGCAGCGCAGGCCGTTGCCGCAGTGCTCCGCTTCCGAACCGTCGTTGTTGAAGATGCGCAGGCCGGCGGTGTGTTCATCGTCGGGCAGAATGACCAGCAACTGGTCGCAGCCCACGCCGTAGCGGCGCTCGGTAATGCGGCGGATGAAGGCTGCGTCCAGTGTTGGCAGCGATGCGGCGCGGCCGTCGAGCACCACGAAATCGTTGCCTTGCGCCTGCATCTTGAGAAAGGGCAGCGGGCGGATCATGCGTTTTTCCGGTGTTCGACCGTGACCGTGGTGTAGATGCCGCCGCGCACGTTGAAGCGGGCAGTGACTTTCAGGTAGCGCGGATCCAGAGCCGCGACGAGGTCGTTGGCGATGCGGTTGGTGACCGCTTCGTGAAAATGCCCTTCATCGCGAAAGCTCCAGTAATACAGCTTCAGCGATTTCAGCTCCACGCAGAGTCGATCCGGCACATAGTCCAGAAAGATTTCGGCGAAGTCCGGCTGCCCCGTTTTCGGACACAGGCAGGTAAACTCCGGTGACCGGATTTCGATATGGTAGTCTCGCTCCGGGTTCGGGTTGGGAAAGGTCTCCAGCTCGCGCGAGGGGTGGTTGCGCTTCGCTCCCAATCGTTCGGAATGGTTCATGATGGCGCCTCGAAGTCACGAATGATGGCCGCATAAATGCGGGTCAGGGTTTCCAGTTCGGCAACGGCCACCCGTTCGCCGGTCTGGTGGATGGTGTCGTTGGTCAGGCCCAGCTCGGCCACCGGCACGCCCGCCGCGGCCAGAAACCGGGCATCGGATGTGCCGCCGCCGGTGTCGCGCCGGGCATCCAGACCGGTTTCGGCATGGATGGCGTGTTCGACGAACTCAAGGAACGGTCCGTCCGGTGTCGAGAAGGCCATTGCTTGCCGCTGAATGTCCATCTCGAGGGCGCCGGCGGGAAGGTTGCTGAAGGCGGCGCGCAGGCGCTGCTCGATGGCGTCGAAGTCCAGCGCCGGGTTGAAGCGAATGTCCAGTGTCACGCGACACAGGCCGGGAATCACGTTTGTCGCGCCCGTGCCGGCCTCGATGTTGGTGAGCTGGCAGGTGGTGGGCGGAAATCCTGGTGCGGGCGTGCCCCAGTCGATGTCGAGCACGCGGTGCATGGCGGGGATGGCCAGATGGATGGCATTCACCGCCTCGTCCGGATAGGCCGAGTGCCCCTGCTGACCGATGAAACGGAGCGAGGCTTGCACCACGCCGCGCCGTCCGCGCCGGATCACGTCGCCAACCCGCTGCGACGATGATGGTTCGCCGACGATGGCGGCGTCCGGCAGGCGGCGATCCGCCGCCAGTCGTTCCACGATGCGCACCGCGCCATCCACCGATTCGCCTTCCTCGTCGGAGGTGATGAGCACTTGCAGCGCGGGCAGCGGCGCGCCTGTCTTCACGGTCTGCTCGACGGCGGCGAGCCAGCAGGCGATGCCGCCCTTCATGTCCTGTGCGCCCCTGCCATGCAGCACGCCATTTTCCACCACCGCGCCGAACGGCGGGTGCGGCCAGAGCGACGCTTCCCCCGGCGGCACGACATCGGTGTGGCCGAGAAAGGCGAGCCTGCCAGGGCGCTCACCGGGTCGCTCGAAGATGCTGTTGGTCACGCCACCGGCATCCACACGGTGGCGGGAGAACCCCAGCGGCGCGAGTCGGCTTTCCAGCCAGTCCTGGCATCCGCCGTCCTCGGGCGTGACGGATGCGCGGCGTATCAGCGCCCGGGCGTGGTCGAGGGCGGGGATGGTGTTCATGTGCGTGAGACTATCGCCCCGGGGCAGCCATCGCCACGGCCAAGGTGGAGCGGGTCAGTCGCGGGCTGGCGGTGTGATGCGAAAATCGCGCAGCACCTTGCCTTGCGGGCCGAGTGTGCCGGCTGCGGCGATCGTCTGGCCGTCCACCTCGATTTGCAGGGCGGCGGCGTTGCCGCAGGTCACCGCGAGATGGGGCGCAGTGGTTTCGATACGGATGCTCTGGCCGGGTTGCAGCAGCGCCTCGCGCAGCAATGCGCCGGCAGGGTCGCGCACTTGCAGCCAGGCCTGGCTGCCGATGGCCGTGAGTCGGTAGCGGTGAGCGGCGAAGGAGGGCGGTGTGGACGTTTTGGCCGGAGCCGGCGTCGCGACCGGGGATGACGCGGAATCTGGAGAGGGCGCGGGCGAAACCGGCCCGGATGCATTCGATGCGGGCGGTGGCGCTTGCGCGGCGGGAGACGCATCACCCGGCGGGGCAGGAGCGGCCGGCATGGATTCGGGGTCGGTGTCGGGTGGAGGGGGTGGCGCGTGCATGACAGGGAACGTGGCTTCGGGTGGGGCGGAGGAATCGTTGTCGCCGACCGTGTTGAACAGAATCAGCAGCAGCACGAAGACGAGAGCGGCGGCGATGGCCCAAGCGCGGTTGGGGGCAATGGGCGGATCGGGCATGGTGAAAGGCTTGGTCAGGCGGTAGTCGCCCGATTTCAGCGTGGTGATGGCGTCGTTCACGTCCTCGCCCAGGAAACGCGCATATTGGCGCAGGAAACCCAAGGCGTAGACTTCCTCGGGCAAGCGTTCCCAGTCCGCGTTTTCCAGCGCCTCCAGGTAATCCTGGCGGATGCGCAGTCGCGCGGCTGCATCTTGCATGGAGAGGTTGCGCTGTTCGCGGGCGGATCGCAGGCGCAATCCCAGCTCGCGACGCAACGCATCCCGTCGCTGCTCCGGCGAAGGTTCGCGTGCGTCTTCTGGTTCGCGTGCGTCTTCTGATCCGTCGCGCCGGTCGTGCAGTTCGGGTTCCTTGCTCATGGCATGCTGTTCATCCGGCGCAGTTCGTCGGTTGCCCATGCCTTGTCCAGCGGATTGCTGGTGCGCTTCCGGAATGTTTCCAGACGGGCCCGCACTTCGGCGAGGGCGCCTTCCTTGCGCAACAGCGCGATCAGCGCCTCCAGCGCCGGACGGTAGCCGGGTTTTTCGCGCAGGATGGTTTCATACAGCGCGCGCGCGTAGGCGGGGCGGTCGTAGCGCAGGTAGGCCTGGGCTTCCTTCAGGCGCGGCGTCTCGTTGCGCGGGTTCAGGCGTCGGGCCTGCCGCCAGGCGGCGATGGCCTCGTTGAAGCGATCCTGCATCAACAATGCGTCGCCCAGATCGGTCCAGGCGATGTCAGGATGTGGATAGCGCGGATCGTCCAGCGCTTTGCGGAAATATTCCTCGGCCTTCTTCGGACGGTTCATGCGCAGCATCAGCACGCCGTAGTTGGTCCAGACAGAGGAATCTGGATGGTGACGGATGGCGCGGGCAAACCAGGCATCCGCTTTGTCCAGCTCGCCGCGAACCATCCAGGCGTAACCGATCATGGCCTTGATGTCGGCCCGGCTCGGGTCGAGCTTCTCGGCCGTGAGCAGCTCGTCGAACGCCTTGGGCAGGTTGCCGCGCGTGACGGCGTCCACGCCGAGGCGGAAGTGAATCTCGGCGCGTTTGACGGTCAGCGCAGGATCTTCATGCTTGCCGGCGCATGCGCTCAAGACCAGGAAGGCCAGACCCAGGCCGAGACGAATGAGGCGCCTCACAGCAGCCGCTCCACGATGGGGTGGATCGGGCGCAAGGCCGCATCATCCAGCGCCTTCAGGTCGGCGAACAGGCCCGCATCCAGCGCACGGCGGCAGCCGGTGTCGCATTCGGCGGCGGGCGCTTGCAGGAAGCGCGCGAGCATGCCGCGCGCGGCTGCAACATTGCGCCGCATCACCTCGATGACCGAATCGACCGTCACATCCTCCTCGGTTTCGTGCCAGCAATCGTAGTCGGTGCACATCGCCACCGTGGCATAGCAGATTTCCGCCTCGCGCGCCAGTTTCGCCTCCGGCATGTTCGTCATGCCGATCACATCCATCCCCCAGGAACGATGGAGCGCCGATTCGGCGCGGGTCGAGAATTGCGGCCCCTGCATGACCAGATAACAGCCGCCGTCGTGCGTGCGGATGCCCTCGTCGCGGCAGGCCGCGAGCAACTGGCGGCGCAACGCGGCGCAGACCGGATCGGCCAGCGACACATGCGCGACCGCCGGGCCGTCGAAGAAGGTGGAAGCACGCCCGTGCGTGCGATCGACGAACTGATCGACCAGCACGAAATCGCCGGGGCGAATCTCCTCGCGCAGCGAGCCGACAGCGGAGACGGACACGATGCGGGAGACGCCGGCCAGCTTCATCGCGCAGATGTTGGCGCGGAAGTTGATGCGGTGCGGCGGGATGGTGTGCCCCTCCCCATGCCGGGGCAGGAACACGACCTCACGGCTGCCGATGCGGGCCAGCGTCAGCGGCGCGGAAGGCGGCCCGAACGGCGTGTCGATCTCCAGCCTGTCCAGCACCTCAATGCCGTCCAGCGCATACAGGCCGCTGCCGCCAATGATGCCGGTGCGTTCGGGTTTGGGGGTTGTCATGCTGCCTGTTCCTCGCTTCGCGGATTCAGGGACGCCTTGAGCTGGCCGCAGGCGGCCATGATGTCGTCCCCGCGCGAGCGCCTTACAGTGGCACGAATGCCTTTGTTTATCAAGGCTTGGGCAAATGCGTTCATGCGCTGCATCGGCGTGCCGCGATACGGGCTGCCGGGCCAGGGGTTGAACCGGATCAGGTTCACCCGCTCGCGGTGCGGCCGGGTGAAGCGCGCCAGCGCGGCGATGTCCGCCTCGGTGTCGTTCACGCCGTCCAGCATCACATACTCCAGCGTGATGTGGCGCTGGCGGCCCAGCGGGAAGGCGTCCAGACAGGCGCGAAGCCCGGCAAGCGGATACTTCCGGTTGACGGGCACGAGTTCGTCGCGCAGCGCATCGCGCGCGGCGTGCAGCGAAATGGCGAGATTGACCGGAAACGCCGCGCCCAGCCGCTCGATTTGCGGCAGCAGGCCGGAGGTGGACACGGTGATGCGCCGGCGCGAGAGATGCAGGCCGTCGTCCGCCAGCAGGATGGCGAGGCTTGCGTGCACGCCCGCTTCGTTGGCCAGCGGCTCGCCCATGCCCATGTACACGATGTGCGTGACCGCGCCGTGAATGCCGGCGGGCGGCGGATCGGCGCGGAGATCGCGCATCACGGCCAAGACCTGCGCGACGATCTCGCCGCCGCTCAGGTTGCCGCGGAAGCCCTGCGTGCCGGTGTGGCAAAACGGGCAATCGAGCACGCAACCGGCCTGCGAGGATACGCACACCGTGCCGCGCGCGGCATCCGGGATGAACACCGTTTCGACGACCTGCCCGGCCAGACGGCCGCGCATCAGCCGGAAGGCGTATTTGCGCGTGCCGTCCTTCGAGACCAGCCGCGATACCTGCTCCAGCGGGTTGCAAACCAGGTGTTCGCGCAGCCATGCGCGCAGATCCGCCGGCAGATTGCGCATTCCGTCCGGATCGAGCACGCCCTTGTTGCGCCAGTCCAGCACCTGGCGCGCGCGAAAGGCGGG
>CAYVBG010000052.1:0-9142 GCA_964449205.1 uncultured Zetaproteobacteria bacterium
ATCGAGATTGTGCGGCCGCACCCGGATTTCGCGCTCCAGCATGCGCCGCGCTTCCGCCATGTGCCCGGACGCCAGGAGCCGGCCCGCCGCCTCAAACCAGGTTTCGGCCCATGCCGGCGGGGTCCATGCCGCTGTGGTCAGCAGAGCGGCCAATGCGAGCAGCGCCACGGCCGGACTTTCGCTAATGTTTCGGCGGAACAAGGCCCATCCGTCCCGTGGAGAGCATGAACTCCTCCATGGCCCGCGTGCCGGCACGCGGCGCGGGAGGTTTTTCCTTCTGTTTGTTCATCAGCTTCCACGGATTGCGACGCAGATCGTCCGAAAGCGCGGCCAGATTCTCGGCCGCCTTGCGGAACGCGAAGATCATGCGATAGATGTTTTCGCGATTGCCGATCAGCAGGGCGTCGGCGTCGCGAAATGTCTGCCGTCCTTCCTCGAAGAAGGATTGGCCCGACTCGATGGCGCGAGGCAGCCGCGCCAGGGCGTTTCGCGCCTGCGACACCGCCGGTGGAAGCGTCGATTTCAGTTGCCGCGCGGTCTGGTGCAGATCACGCAGGGCGCCGCGCAGATCGGCGCGGTTTTCGTTCAGCATGGCAGACATGGATTGCACGGTGGTGTTTCCGGCAGCGACCAGATGGCGCAGGTTGTCGGCAATGGCGGCCATTTGTTCCATCAGCGTGTTCAGGCTGTTGCTGGCCGCGACAGGAATGCGATGCCCGGCCGGCAGCGGTCGGGTGTCGTTCGGGTCGGCCCGAAGCGCGATGTATTTCTCACCCACCAGTCCACTGCTGACCAATGTGGCGCGGGTGGAGGCGGGCAGCGTGATGCCGGGCTTGAGGCGGATGCGCACCAACGCCCGCGCGCCATCCAGCCGGATGGACGCGATGCGCCCCACGCGCACGCCGGCCAGCCGCACTGGCGTTTGCTCCTCCAGACCGGCCACATCGCCAAACACGGCTTCCACCACCGTGCCATCTTCGTTGAAGAGATGCATGCGGCCGATGCGCGCCGACAACAGCCCCAGCGCCAGCAGCGCCAGCAACACGAATGCGCCCAGTCTGGCTTGCGGATTCATGGCTTGCGTATCCTCATGGCGCCTCCAGCACGCGAATGGGCCCGTCGGCGCGGCCGTCCACAAACTGCCGCACGACCGGATCCTGGCTCGAGTCTAGCTCATCCGGCGTCAGAATCCGATGGATGCGACCGTTGAGCAACAGCGCGATGCGGTCGCCGAAGCGCCTGGCCAGGGTCATGTTGTGGGCAATGGTGAAGGAGGTGACGCGGAATTCGCGATGAAGACGGCGCATCAGCCGCGTGATGGCGTCGGACATCACCGGGTCGAGGCCACTGAGCGGCTCATCGTAAAACACGATCTCCGGTCGATGACAGATGGCGCGCGCCAGCCCCGCCCGCTTGACCATGCCGCCCGAGAGTTCCGCGGGCATCATGTCTTCCGCGCCGGCCAGTCCCACCAGCTCCAGCGTTTCCCCGGCGCGCCGGCGCGCCTCGTCGCGCGGCACGCCTTCGCGCAGCAGGGCGAACGCCACGTTTTCCCAGACCGGCAGGGAATCGAACAGCGCGCCGCCCTGAAACACCATGCCAATGCGTTTCATGCGCTTGAGTTGCTCGCGTTCGGGCAGCGCCGCCCAGTCCTCGCCGTCCACCAGCACCTGTCCGCAGTCGGGCTTCAGCAGGCCCAGGATGCATTTCATCAGCACGCTTTTGCCCGAGCCGGACAGCCCGATGATGACCAGGGATTCTCCGGGCATGACCTGAAGATTGATGTCGGAGAGCACGGTTCGTTCGCCGAACCGCTTGCAGATGTCGCAGACGCGAATCTTCGGTTCCGTCACCGGAACATCCATGCCGTCAGGATGTAGTCCGACACCAGGATGCTCATGGCGCTGACCACCACCGCGCGCGTGGTGGCCCGGCCCACGCCCTGCGCGCCGCCGGTGCAGTGAAATCCCTCGGTGCAGCCTACCACGCCGATGATGCCGCCAAACACCGTCGCCTTGATGAGCCCGCTGAAGAGATCGCGCAATTCGAGATACATCGTGGTATTTTCCATGTAGATCGTGGGGGTTTGATCGAGAATGAAGACACTGGTCAGATAGCCGCCGCCGACGCCGATGGCGTCGGCCAGCCCTACCAGCAGCGGCATCATGGCCAATGCCGCGAACACGCGGGGCAGGATGAGATAGCGAAACGGGTCGGTGGACAGCGTCCACAGCGCGTCGATCTGTTCGGACACGCGCATCGTGCCCAGTTCGGCGGCGAAGGATGCGCCGACCCTCCCGGCCACCATCAGCCCCACAAGCACGGGGCCGAGTTCCCGAAGCATCGAGAGTGACACCACCGTGGCCACCATGCTTTCCGCGCCGAAGCGATGAAACCCGATCCAGGACTGCAACGCCAGCACCATGCCGGTGAACAGGGCGGTGAGCAGCACCACCGGCAACGATTGCACGCCCACTTCCTCGCAATGACGCACGAACAAATCCACATGCCAGGGCGGCGACCACGCCTTGCGACACACCTGCCCCAATGTGGCGGCATACATGCCCGAGCGCGTGAACAGCGCATCCATCCAGCCTCCGAGGGTCGTCAGCCAGTTCATGGTGCGGGGGATTGCGGTCGCGCGGCATCCGCTGGCAGGCGTGTGACGCGTGCGCCCACGCCGGTGAACAGCTCATAGGCAATGGTGCGCGCCTGCGCCGCCACTTCGGTCGCGGGCAGGCGCGCGCCCCAGAACTCGATCCGGTCGCCAGCCTTTGCCGCCGTGCCGGTGACATCGAGCAGGCAGTAGTCCATGCAGATGCGGCCGACCACGGGCAGTCGATGTCCGGACTCCTCCAGCCACATCGCCGCACCCCGGTTGGAGAGCAGGCGTGGCAGGCCGTCGGCATAGCCCATGGCGACCACGGCGATGCGCATGTCCCGGCTGGCGGTGAATGTGGCGCCGTAGGACACGCTCTCCCCGGGCCGGACATCGCGCACCTGCATGATGCGGCTGGTCAGTTGCATCACCGGTTTCAGGCCCGGCAGCCGGCCGGCAACAGGCTCCACGCCATACAGCGCGATGCCGGGGCGGACGACCTCCATCGCCGCTTCGGGCATGGCGGCCAGCCCCGCGCTGTTCAGCAACGAAGCCGGCACACGCTCCGGCAATGCCTCCAACTGGTCGCGAAAGGCGCGCAGTTGCGCCCGGTTCAGCGGGTGATCCGGCATATCGGCGCAGGCCAGATGGCTCATCAGCCCGGCGATCCCGATCCCGGCATCCCGGCAGGCCTGGTGGAGCGCCACGGTGTCTGGCGCGCCCAGCCGGCACATGCCGGTGTCCACCTTCAGCCATGCCTGCCCGCGGAACCCTGCTTGACGGAGCAGGGCGATCTGACGCATGTCGGTCAATACGGGGATGAGCGCGGATTCGCCGCACCAGCGGGCATCCTCGGCGTCGAACACGCCGGAAAGCACGACAATCTCCGGATTTTGCCCCACGATGCGGCGCAAGGCCGCGCCTTCGTCGGCATCGGTGATTGCGAACGCATTGCAACCCGATTCCATGAGCGCCGGCGCCACGAGGTCGAGCCCGTGGCCATAGGCGTTGGCCTTGATCACGGCCATCAGCCGCGCTGATCCGGCGCGCCGGATCAGCAGCCGAAGATTGTGACGCAAGGCGTCGAGATCGATGCGGGCGACAGCGGGGCGGCTCATCCCCCGAGTGTGGCATTCCTGCCCGTCAGTCGTCAAAACCCTGGCGTGATGCGTGATTTTCGAAACGGGTGTAGCGGTGCAGGAAGGTCAGGTTCACGGTACCGGTGGGGCCGTTGCGCTGCTTGGCGATGATGATTTCGGCCAGGCCTTCGTTGTCCGGCTTCTTGTTGTACACCTCGTCGCGGTAGATGAACGCGATCAGGTCGGCGTCCTGCTCGATGGCGCCGGACTCACGCAGATCGGACATCATCGGACGCTTGTCGCCACGTGATTCCAGCGACCGGTTGAGCTGGGAGAGCGCGATGACGGGGACATCAAGCTCCTTGGCCAGTCCCTTCAGGGATCGGGTGATTTCGCTGATTTCCTGCTCGCGTCGCTCGGCGTCGGCGCGCCCGCTCATCAGTTGCAGATAGTCGATGATGACCAGATCCAGCCCGTCGTGTTCCTTCTTCAGTCGCCGGCACTTGGAGCGTAGCTCCAGCACCGAGATGGCCGGCGTGTCGTCAATGAAGATGGGCGCTGCGGCCAGCGTGCCGGAATGGTTGGCCAGCTTGCGCCAGTCCTCGGCCGAGAAACGGCCGGTGCGCAGCAATTTCATGTCCACCCTGGCTTCGCTGGCCAGCATGCGCAGCGCCAGTTGCTGGCTGGACATTTCCAGCGAGAACACGGCCACGGCCTTCGGATCATCGGATTCGACGGCCGCGTTGCGTGCCAGGTTCATGGCGAAGGCCGTCTTGCCCATGCTGGGGCGTCCGGCAATGACAATCAGGTCGCCGCGTTGCAGGCCAGAAGTGATTTCGTCGAGATCGGCGTAGCCGGTGGGCACGCCGGTGATGGCCTTCTTTTCGGCGTAGCGGGCCTCCAGTTGACGGTAGCCTTCCGCCATCAGGTCGCTCATCTTGCTGAAGGTGGGGCGGGCGCGGTTGAATTTCTCGGCCACGGCCAGCATTTCCTGTTCCGCCTGATCCAGGTGTTCGCCCACGTTCAGCGAAGGCTCTTCGTAGACGCGCTGGGAGACGCGCGAACACACCTGCAGCAACTCGCGCAACACCGCGCGGCTGCGCACGATTTCGGCATAGTGGGGAACATTCGCGGCGGTGGGGATGGCGCTGATGAGATCGGCCAGATACGCCTCGCCGCCGCACGTGTCCAACTGATTCCGCTGTTCCAGAAAATCCTTGACCGTCACCGCATCCACGGGCTGGCCATTGCGGGCCAGTTCGAGCATGGCGTTGAAGATCAGCCGGTGTCGCTCGATGTAGAAATGCTCGGGCAGCAGGCTGCCTTCCAGACGCTCCAGCGCCTCTGGGTCCAACATGACGCCCCCCAGCACCGCCAGCTCGGCGTCGCGCGCGTGCGGCGGAACATGCTCGCGCATGGAGCCTGTTCGCAGGGGGGCGATGTTTTGGGTCACGGGGTCATGAATTCTCGGATTCGACGGTCAGCGTCAGCTCGGCCACCACATCCGGGTGAAGTCGCACACGGAAGCGGTGCGCGCCGACGGTCTTGATGGCGTCGTCCAGAATGATGTGACGGCGCTCGACCTCGTGGCCGTTTTCATGCAGCAAATCCGCCAGCTCGTGCGTGGTCACCGAGCCGTAGAGGTGCTCGCCGTCCGAGGTGGCGCGCCGGATGTTCAGCGTCAAGCCAGCCAGTCTTTCCGCCAGCGCCCTGGCCTGTTCCAGCGCGTGTCGCTGCTTGTCTTCCAGCAGCTGACGCCGGCGCGCAAACACCTTGCGATTGGCGTCCGTGGCCAGGGTCGCCTTGCCCTGCGGCAACAGATAGTTGCGGCCGTAGCCGGGTTTCACGGTCACTTCGTCGCCGACATTGCCCAGCCCTGCCACACGTTCGAGAAGTATCAACTGCATCGTCATCGTCCTCCATTGACCGGCGTGATGCGCCGGCGATAGTCCAACCAAACATCCAGCAATCCAGCCACGGTGAAGGGTAATAGCATCACCGGCTGAATCAACAAAACAACATACAGCGCCGCCAACATCCATGGCAGGCCTCTGGCGCGCAGCCATGCGTGCAGCACCGCCAGACCCTGCGCCGTGATCAGGCCGCCGGCAAGCAGCATGGCCGCGAATGCCAGGTAACGCAGCGTTCCGTCGGCGATCAGGCAAGCCGCGATCAGACCCAGGAACACCCAAGCCGCCGGTGGCCCGAGTCGCAGGGCCGAAAACGGTCGCGCATCGCCGCGAAAGAAGCCGTGGCGGATGGCGATGCCTCGCGCCAACACCACGTCGCCCCACCAGATGCTCCACAGCACCAATGCTGTCAGGCCCGGAAACATCCACGCCGATGTCAGCCGGATGCGTGCCAGCGCCTCGGCATCCAGGGGCTGCTGCCGCGCCATCGCGTCCAGCATGGGCGCCAGCATCCGGGTCACCATTGCTTCGGGGTCGCCCCCCTGACTGCCGGCGATCAAGGCAGCCAGCATGGCGCACCCCACGCCGATGGCCAGTTGCCATGCGCTTCGCGAAAGTCCGTCGGGGCCCTTCAGCGTGCGCGCGGCCAGCATGGGCAGCAAGGCGTACATCGCCAGCAGCATCAGCCCGGGTGCCACGTCGCCCCGCGCCGACAGTATCAGCAACGCTGCGGCGATCAGTGCCACCTGGAGACCGAACAGCAGGCCACCACCCATCGCAATCAGCGCGAACAGCGCCGGCGTCAGCAAGTGCAGCGCCAGCAATGGCGTCAGCGTCAGACCGCCTGCCCACATGCCGGACGAAAACAGCAATGCGGCCAGCAGCGCGCAGGGTATCCGGCGTGTCAGCACCCATGCGACGGCCGGATGCATCGGGCGTGCATGCGGCATCATTGGCGCGCCGGCTCCATGGCCGTTGCGCCGGTGCCGACACAACGGCGCCATGCCGGGGCAGCGTGGGTGGCGGGACTCACGTGCGCCCCGGCGGCAGGCGTCAGTCGTGGTGCAGCGGCGTGAAGGGCAACAGCGCCAGCACTCGGGCGCGCTTCACGGCCGTGGTCAGGGCGCGCTGATGCCTGGCGCAGGTGCCGGTCACGCGGGCTGGCAGAATCTTGTAGCGCTCGGTGATGAACTGCTTCAGCAGATCGGGATTCTTGTGATCGATCTGCATGCTTTTGTCGGCGCAGAACTTGCAGAACTTCCGCTTGCGCGGATAGCGCGGACGGCGCGCCTGCCGCGCCGGTTCGGCGGGTTTCGCCGCCGCGCCCTGTTCCTTGTTCTCGGTCGTTTTCACAGCTTCCTCAGCCATGCGGTTCCTCCTGGTTGTTTGACTGTTGGTCAAAAGCCCGGCATTCGTCCACCCAGACTTCCACCTGGCCCCATCGGGCTTCGCCATGACGGCTGTAATACCGCCGCCGCAAACGCCCCGCGATGACCACCCTGCGGCCTTCCTGTGTCGCCAGCTTCCGCGCTGGCTCGCCGGTGGCGCGCAAGGGAATGGGTTGCTCACTTTCGCCGCTGGCGCGGGCAGCGCCCAAGGCGGGCCGTGGCATGATCAACGATGCGATGGCCGCGCGCGAGCCGTCCGGCGTCCAACGTTCGCGCACCTCGGTCAGCACGCCGGTCAGCCGCACTTCGTTGATGGCCGCGCCCTCAGGCCGTCGCGTCTCCGGCAGAGCCGGCCTCCGGCGCGGTGCCGCTTTCCTGCTCACCGGATTCGGCAGCCTCATCTGTTCTGGTTTTTCGGCGCAGCAGCGGCGAAGGCTCGTCGGAGAGCTCGCGCAGGCGGGTGGTCAGGAATCGCAGGATGCGCTCCTCCAGCCGGATGCCTTCCTCCAGCGCTTCCAGCGCCGTGGCCGGGCCGTCGGTCACGAGCAGCATATAGTGGCCGCGCTTGCGCTTGGCAATGGCATAGGCCAGCGGCCGCGAGCCCCAATATTCGCGCTTGACGATGCGTCCGCCCGCCTTTTCCACGCGCTGAATGAGCGCATCGGTCAGTTTCTCGGTGTTTTCCCGGGATACGTCGGGATTGACGATAAAGATGGTTTCGTAATACACGGCGCCTCTCTCGGTCTTGGCCCCGGAATGATGCGCGATCCGGAGCGAGTTTATTGTGCCGCCATTCGTGCGACCGCGATGTTGGCGGTTCCGCTGGCAGCGGGCGCGGCACTATACGTTCGTTGGTCTTGCCATGCAAGCGGAAATCAGCCGCTGACGCGCCCCATGCCGATTTCCCGCAGCTTGTCGGCGAATGCCGGATGGGCCAGCGCCGTGTCGTTGACCGCCTCAACCGGAAACGCGAGCGCCTCCAGCGGGGTGTTGGCGATGACGCTTGCAATCGGCGCGCTCATGCCCGAGGCGGAGATTTCGCCGGCGATGTCGCCCGGGCCGAGGCGCGCGGTCTCCGTGCCGTTCATCACCACGCGGGCCGTGCCCGAAAGCAGCAGATAGAGGTGGGGATTGAACTCATCTTCCCGAATCAGCGCCTCGCCGGGGGCGAGCGTGATGCGCTCGGCGCTGGCCTCCAGCTGCTGCAGCGCCTCATCGGGCAGGCTTTGGAACAACGGATGCGCGCCGGCAGGCGATGTGTCCTGATGCTCTTCCATCGACAGCCTCCTTGTATGCTTGCCGCTTGCTGCGTAAGCTCCGCGACTTTGCGACAACTTGCAAGGGGAGCGACGATGAAAGGCGCATTGCTGTATGAGGGCAAGGGCAAGCAACTGTATGCCAGCGAAACGGATGGCGAGCTGATCCAGGTGTTCAAGGACGACGCCACGGCGTTCGACGGCGTCAAGCATGATGTGATTGCCGGCAAGGGGGCATTGAACTGCGCCATTTCCACGTTTTTCTTTGAACGCTTGCATGAAGCGGGCGTGTCCACGCACTTCATTCGCCGCGAGGGGTTGCGCGAGATGCGTGTGCGCGGACTGGAGATGATTCCGGTGGAAGTGGTGGTGCGCAATGTGGCGGCCGGCTCCATCTGCAAGCGGTTGGGGCTGGAGGAAGGGCTGGAGCTGCCGCGACCGTTGACCGAGCTGTTTTACAAGTCTGACGAACTGCACGATCCGATGATCAACACCGAGCACGCCGAGATCTTTGGCTGGGCGACGGCGGAGGAAACGGAGCGCATGCGCATGGTGGCCCGCAAGGTGAACGCGGTGTTGTCGTCCGTCTTGGGCGAGGCGGGCATCCGGCTGGTGGATTTCAAACTGGAGTTCGGCAAGACGCCATCGGGAGAAATCGTGCTGGGCGATGAAATCACCCCGGACGGCTGCCGCCTGTGGGATGCGCAAACCGGACGCAAGCTGGACAAGGATGTGTTCCGACGCGATCTTGGCCATCTGCCCGAGGCCTACCATGAGGTGGCCAGTCGCCTGGGTATCGAGGTCGGCTGACACCCGCCGCCCCGACGGGGCCATGGGCGCTATGCGCCGCGCGAAGCCTTTTCCTCGTGGCCGGAAACGCCGAAGCGCCGCGCCAGCTCGGCCAGCACAT
>CAYVBG010000053.1:0-9112 GCA_964449205.1 uncultured Zetaproteobacteria bacterium
CTACAAGACCGCCTTCCGGCTGGGGCAGGTGTTCACCTCGGACGAGCGCGTGGATGCGAAATATGCAAAGCGCGCTCTGGCCCGTTGGCTGACGCTGCATCCGACCAATGTGGCGCAGAAGGTGGAGCTGATCATCGAGCATTTCCGCGCCAATGTAGCGCCGCTTCTGGGCGGGCAGGCCAAGGCGATGGTGGTCACCAGCTCGCGCGCGGCGGCCGTGAAATACAAGCTGGCCTTCGACCGCTATGTGGAACGGCAGGGTTATCGCGGCATTCGTTCGCTGGTGGCGTTCTCGGGCAAGATTCTGGGCAAGGACATCAACGACGGCATCGAGTTCCGCTATCCCGACGACGAAACCTTTACCGAGGAGAACATGAACCCCGGAGCACGGGGACGCGATCTGCGCACGGTGTTCGACACGCCCGAATATCAGGTGATGCTGGTCGCCAACAAGTTTCAGACCGGGTTCGATCAGCCGAAGCTTGTGGCCATGTATCTGGACAAGAAGGTGTCCGGCGTGGAGGCGGTGCAAACACTGTCTCGCCTGAATCGCGTCTACCCCGGCAAGGATACAACCTATGTGATCGATTTCGTGAACGATCCGAACGAAATCCTGGCCGCGTTCCGAACTTACTGGCGCGGAGCGCAGATCTCGGATGTCCAGGATCCAAACATCGTCTATACGATGAAGGAGCGGCTGGATGAGATGCTCATCTACGAGGATGAGGAAGTTCGCCAGTTCGGGATCGCCATCACGGAGCCCAATCCATCGCATGACCGGCTTTATGCGTTGACCCAGCCGGCGACCGACCGATTCAATGGCCGGATGAAGATGCTCAACGATGCCATCGAGGTTTGCGAGCGCGAGTTCCAGGCCGCCAAGCGGCGTGGTGACGAGCAGGGCGCCCAACGGGCGGACAAGCGGCGCTCGGAGCATACCAAGGCGCGGGACGAGTTGCTGATCTTCAAGGAAGGGCTGAACAAGTTTGTGCGCACCTACGAATACTGCGCCCAACTTGTGGAGTTCGGCGATCCGGAGATCGAGGCCTTTGCCGCCTTTGCCAGGCTGCTTGCCAAGCGATTGAAGGGCGCGACCCGGGAGGATGTGGATGTTTCGGGGCTTGCGCTGACGCACTTCAAGCTGATTCGCAAAGGGACAAAATCCGGCGGTCTGGAAGCCGGCGAGCCGCGCCCGCTGCGCCCCTATAGCGCGACCGGCGGCCGGGAGCCGAAAGACCGCGAGCGCGCCTATCTCGCCGAGTTGATCGAGCGGCTCAATGAAATTTTCGGCAAAGAAATTACCGACAAGGACAAGGTGGCTTTCGCCGTGCACATCAGCGAGAAGCTGCGCGACAACGAAACGGTGATGGACCAGGTGCGGAACAATTCGATGGATCAGGCGCTGAAGGCCGACCTTCCTTCGGCGGCCACCAAGGCGATTGTCGAGGCGATGGGATCGCATCAGAAACTTGCCAGGCGGTTATTGAGCGATGAGGTCTCCCGAAACCTGTTCCTGCAAGTCGTCTATGAAATTCTTTCGAAGGATGTATCCGCCGAATTGATCCAGGAAGCAAGGGAAGATCGTGACAATTGATCTGCTCCTGCTGGAAGGGGTGCGGCCGTTAGGATCAAGAGACGAGGACGGCGTGCTGGTGATTGTCGCAGAAGGGACTGTTCCAGCGCCTACACAGTGTCCAGTATGTGGCAAACCGCTGTACAAACACGGAAGGCGCACCTGTCAATACGCCGACACATCCATGCATGGCAAGCCGGTGAGAGTGGAAATCGAGCGCCAGCGTTACCGCTGCAAGGCGTGCGGAAAGGTTATCACTCCCAATATTCCCTCACTTGATGACAAGCGCATCGCCACGAAGCGCTTGGTTCAATATATCGAGTCCCAGTGCTTCTCCCGCACCTTCACTGCCATTGCAAATGAAACGGGTCTTGCATTGAACACCATCAAGAACATTGCGCGCGATTACATGGCGCGTCTGGACAGGGAATATGTCCGGGAAACGCCGCGCATCATGGGCGTGGACGAGCTGAAGATATGCGGAAACTACTGTGCCGTGATCACCAATCTCGAAATGAGCACGGCCTTCGACATTCTTTCCAGGCGCACCAAGGATGTGATCACACCTTATTTCAGAGACTTGAAGGACAAGGAAAAGATCGAATGGGTTGTTCTGGATATGTGGGGGCCATACAAGGATGTGATTCGCGAGCAGCTACCCCATGCGCGCATGGTCATAGACAAATACCATGTGGTCGAGAAGGCCTCCGTCATACTGGAAGCGTTGCGGATTGAAATCCAGAACGAGATGGAAAAGCGCGAACGGGTAAAGATGAAAAAACACCTTCGATGGGCCTTATTGCGAAGGAATGGCAAGCGCACTCCGGAAGATGAAGAGAAACTTTCATATATCCGCGAGCGCCATCCCGATCTGGCGGATGTCTATGATCTGGCGGAAAGCTTCCACAAAATTTTCGAATTGGATGACCGAAGCGAAGCCGAGGCGGCATTTGAAGCCTGGGCAGCATCCGTTATGCCTGAATATGCGGACAGCTTCGGGAAGGTGGCGCGGATGGTGAACCGTTACCATGAGAGCATTTTCAACTACTTCGACCTGAAGATAACCAACGCGTTCACCGAAGCCTGCAATGGCATCCTGAAGTTGGCCAATCGCATGGGGCGAGGCTATGGCTTCGACATCATCAGGGGGAGATACCTCTACGATAAAGTGCCATCGCAAACCGGGAAGGTGGTCGTGCATGGCGGGAAGGCGAAAAACATCGTGGCCCCCGATGCAGACTGGGGAGATGCCAAAGTCACTGATTATGGCAGGTATGTGGATGATGGCGATGGTGAGTGAACAGCGTTTCAACCTGATGATGCAAATGACGCCTCATTCGGAACATCGGGTTTTCAACCAGCGCGCCTACGATGAGGATGGTTGGTGTTTTGAGTTCGCCTTCCTTATTTCAACCCTCAAATGCAAATAGCCCTTTTTTCTTGATCGTCGGCTGGCCCATGGGTCGCTGCTGGATTACGGCATGTTCCTGCAATCGGTGATGCTGATGGCGGTGGAGGAAGGGCTGGCCACCTGTCCGCAGGCGGCGCTGGCCGAATATCCGGACATCGTGCGCGAGGAGTTGCGCGTGGCGGACGACTTCATGCTGGTGTGCGGCATGGCGTTGGGATACGAGGATGGAGCGCATCCGGTGAACGGCTATCGCACGCCGCGCGAGCCCGTGGAGGCTTTCACCCGCTTCATGTCCGATTGATGTCGCGAATCAGCGGCGCTGCCCCGACCGAAAAACACGGGCGGACCCGAGGGTCCGCCCGTGTTCCGGGAGGAGGAAGAGCGCCTTACTTCGCGGACGGAAACCGGATGCGCCAGACATGGAAGCCCCGCGCCACGCGCCGCACCTCGCGTGCTTGTTGCTCGGCCTTGGGAACGGCGCGGTCGGAGTGGAAATACACTTGTCCGTCCCCGCCCATGCGCGGCGCGCCGTCGCGGGCGCGGTCGGCGGTCAGTCGGATCAGGTTCCGGCCGTCGGGCTGGATGGCCCAGATATCCCAGTTGCTTTTGCCCTTGCCGCGCATGTCCGGATGCGCACGGTTGGAGGTGAACAGAATCCATTTCCCGTCGCGGCTCCATGCCGGCTGGGCGTCCACGCTGCGCGCGCTGGTCACCTGGATCAGCCCGGAACCGTCGGGATGCATGCGAAACAGGTGCTGGCTTCGGCCCACCGGCATCGAGAAGACCACCCACTGGCCGTCGGGCGACAGAGCCGGGTTCACACCCTCGGCCAGCCGGCGCACCGAGCCGTCCGGTTCGATGCGCACGATCTCGGTGCGGAATCCCGGAAAACGCCAGGAGTTGAATCCGTCGCCATGCATGCGCGAGGCGCGACGGACACCGCCGGGCTTGCCAACACGCGCCGGAACCAGGCGAACGGCGATGACAGCGCCATCCTTCAGTCGAACGGGTTGCGTGATGCGGCCATGCAGCGCCATCAGGCGGCGCACCATGCCCTCGCCATCGGCAATCTTGTCCCACAGTCCCAAGCCCCCGGCGCGGGTGGACAGGAAACTGACGTGATCATTGTCTTCCCATTCGAAGGAATCGAACGCCCTCACGTCCTCGGTCACGACATTGGCCGGATCGCCGTTTTCGGCATAACGGCGGGAGATCCAGGCCTGTTTGCCCTTCTGCGTCAGTGTCAGCAGAAAGCGGCCGTCCGGCGATGGCTTGGGATAAAGCTCGGTCTGGCCGGGCTCCAGCGTGAGCAGGCTGGCGTCGTCCGCCGGCGCGGCAGGTTTGTGACGGGCTGGCGAGCCCGGCAGCCCGGCGGCATGCTCCTGCATCCAGTCCAGCATGCCGGCCTTGGCCGGCGCCGGGGCGGTGGCGATCCAGCCTGCCGCCAGCAATGCCGCCGTCGAGTATCGCGTCAGGGTCGGGTTCATTCGCATCTCCTTGTGATTTGAGTGTGTGGAACAATGGAGTCGTCTGGCGCTAGCGGCTCAGGCGAACCTGCCAGATGCTCCAGCGGGGCGCCGTGCCGCGACCGCGCGGGTCGCGGTTCGACTGAAACAGAATGGTCCGGTCATCGCGCCAGGCGGGAGCGGCGTCGGTCGCGCGTCCGGCCGCCGTCGCCCGTTCGACCGCTCCGGTGGCCAGATCCAGCACATAGATGCTGGTTGCGCGCACGTTGCCCTTGCTGTCGCGGTTGGAGGCGAACGCCAGCCGCTTGCCGTCCGGGCTCCAAGCCGGGTCGAAATCGCCGAACGGGGAGCTGGTGATTTGCGTCAGGTGGCCGCCGTCGAGGTCTTGCACCCAGATGTCGTAGTTGCCGTTCACCTCGCGCACGAATGCCACGCGCCTGCCGTCCGGCGAGATCGCGCCGCTCATGGCATTGGGGATCATGACCAGCCGGCTGGTCGTGGTGTCGAACAGAAACAGCGCCGGATGCTCGAATTTGCTGGCGTTGCCGGTGCGGGTGGCGCGGTACCCCATCTTGTGCTGAAAGGCGTCCGAATTGTAGAAACGCCAGGTTTGGCCCAGCAGCTCCATGTGTTTGTTGATGTCGCCAAACTGTGAAATGGCGCGCGATTGCAGCACCTTCTCCAGTGTGGAATCAAAGCACCAGATGCGCCCGTCGGGCGAGGCGTTCAGATTCATCGGCACGAGAGCGCCGCTGAAGGTGCCCAGGTTGGCCAGCAGCACATGGCCGTCTCCGCGGGCCTGTTTTATCCACGCGGACACCGGTCCCATGCGGTTGCTTTCATAGCCCACCGAGCCGTCGCGCACGGCCACGCCAAACCGGACCGCTTCGCGCAGCAGGGTCGGGGCGATGACGCGATCTTCGCTGGCGGGTGCGTTCACGGATGCCTGCACGACCCGGTAGGCGCCACTGCGGCGCTCGCTGTAAACGAGAAACTTGCCAGCCACCGACGGTCGCAGGATGTCCGCCCTGGCGTCGGACAGCACGATCGACACCGGATACGGCTCGGTGTTGGCAGGCGTGGCCGCCGCGGGCAGCGAGGCCAGCAGCAGTCCCAGACTGACGGCCATGCGGGTGATGGTCTGAATCATGTTGCCTCCCTGATGGATGGATTTGCGGTCGCGCAGCATGGAAGGCGACGATGAGACCATGTTGAAGCGAACATGAAAAAAAACTTAAGACGACATCTTCGGGGTCAACAGTCCCGCATGACGCAGCAGGGCCTCCACCCGCGGCGGCCGGCCGCGGAAGGCCGTGAATGCCGCCATGAAATCACGCGCGCCGCCCACAGCCAGGATTTCCCGGCGGAAGCGTTGGGCGGTGTTGGTGTTGAAGATGCCGGTTTCCTCGAAGGCCGCAAAGGCGTCGCTGGCCATGACTTCGGCCCATTTGTAGGCATAATAGCCGGCCGCGTAGCCGCCGGCGAAGATGTGTGAAAAGCTGTTCTGGAAACGGTTGAAGGCAGGCGGGCGAAGCACGGCCACCTCGTCGCGCACCTCATCCAGCACGGCCTGAATGGAATCCTTGCCGGCAGGGTCGAATTCGGCGTGCAGGCGCATGTCGAACAGCGCGAACTCGATTTGCCGCAGCATCTGCAGGCCGGACTGGAAGGTGCGCGCGGCCGTCATGCGTTTGTACAGCGATTCGGGCAGTGGTTCGCCGGTGTCCACGTGGCGGGCGAACAGATCCAGCGATTCCCGATGCCAGCAATAGTGTTCCATGAACTGGCTGGGAAGCTCTACCGCGTCCCAAGGCACGCCGCGAATGCCGGAGACGTCCAGTGTCTCGACCTTGGTGAGCATATGGTGCAGGCCGTGGCCGAACTCGTGAAACAGCGTTTGCACCTCCTCATGCGTCCACAAGGCCGGCGTGTCGCCCACGGGCCGTTCGAAGTTGCACACCAGATGCGCCACCGGGCGTTGCAGTGTGCCGTCGGGTCGCCGCCAGCGAACGGCGCACTCATCCATCCAGGCGCCGCCGCGCTTGCGCGCTCGCGCATACGGATCGAGCCAGAATCCCGCGAGGGGCCATCCCTCGGCGTCCAGCACGTCGAAGAATCGGGCATCCGCATGCCAGCCGGGCGCATGTTCGCGGCGGCGAATGCGTATGCCGTACAGACGTTCGGCCACCGAAAACAGGCCGGACAAGACGGCCGGTTCGGAGAACCATGGCTTCAGGTCTTCCTCGCTGAAATCGAATTGGCGCTGGCGCAAGCGTTCGGAGGCGAACGGCACGTCCCATGCCTGCAGGTCATCCAGGCCCAATTCGCTGGCCGCGAAGTCGCGCAGCCGGGCCGCTTCTTCTTCGGCGCGCGGCCGACTGTTGGCGGCGAGATCGCGCAGGAAATCCATCACCTCGCCGGGCGTGTTTGCCATTTTGTCCGCCAGCGACATTTCCGCATGGTTGGCAAAACCCAGCATTCGGGCCATGTCGCGCCGGAGAGACAGGATTTCGCGCATCAGCGGCGTGTTGTCCAGATTTCCTTCCGAGGCGCGCGTGACCCAGGCGGTGTACATGCGGCGGCGCAGTTCGCGGTGTTCGGCATGCTGCATGAACGCCGTGTAGCTGGGCGCGTCCAGCGTGAACATCCAGCCGGATGCGCCGGCTTCCCGCGCCCGCACGGCTGCCGCCGCGCGGACGGATTCGGGCAGGCCGCGCAGCTCGTCCTTTCGGGTCAGGCGCAGGGTGAAGGCGCGCGTGGCGTCCAGCACATGCTGTTCGAACCGCGCCTCCAGTTCCGACAGGCGTGCTCGAAGCTTGCGGAAACGCGCCTTGTCTGACGCCGGAAGCTCCGCGCCGTTCAGCCGGAAATCCCGCAGCGCATGCCGCACGGCCTGCCGGCGTTCGGGCGTCAGCCCGCCGAAGGCTTGGTTGTCGCGCAGGGCGCGGATGCCGGCGTACAATGCCGCATTCTGTGCCAGCTCCGATTGCCAGTCGGTCAACATCTTCAGGCATTCGCGATGCGCCGGGCGCAGGGCGTCGGAGTCGCAAACGGCGTTCAGGTGGTTGATGGCGCCCCAAACGCGCAAGATGCGCTCCTCCATCACTTCCAGCGGCTGCATCAGCGCATTCCAATCGGGGGCGGTGCCGGCCGTCGCCAGTTGTTTCAGCAGATCGTCCAGCTGCTGGCGGTTGCGGCGCAGCGTTTCCTCCATCGCCGGGCGTGCGTGTTCGGGCCGGATGCGGTCGAAAGGAGGGCACGCATCGGGCGGCGTTTGCAACAAGGGGTTGTCATCCATGGGGGCGAACGCTGGCGTTGGTGCAGGCGCGGTGCAACGATGCATCACGAATCCTTTTACATATGAACCGGGCGGCGCACAAGCGCCGCCCGGTTCATTGGAGGGTTGTTTCTGTCTTCCGCTGCTGCGGGGGGCATTCTGCCATGCCGTTCATGACACGGATGTGACACAGGTCACGAAGGCGTGCTGCCATCGGCATACAGGCGCGCCAGAATCTCCTGTGCGCCATCATTCAGGACCGCTTCGGCCAGTCGCCGGCCCAGCGTCTGTGCTTCTTCCCGGCGGGCGGTGTCGGACTGGCGGATGATGTGGCTGCCGTCCGGCTCGCCCACCAGTCCGTCCATGTGCAGGGTGTTGCCCTCCAGCCGGGCGTGGGCGGCGATGGGCACCTGACAACCGCCTTCGAGCCGGGCCAGGAACGCGCGTTCGGCGGCCACGCAGATCGCCGTTTCCTGATGATTGAGGGCATCCACCAATGCGTTGACACGCGCATCGTCCTTGCGCGTTTCCACGCCGATGGCGCCTTGCGCCACAGCCGGCAGCATTTGCTCGGGCGGCAGGAAGACGTGCATCCGATCCGCGATGCCCAGCCGGGTGACGCCGGCGGCGGCCAGCACGACGGCATCCACGCCCTGGCCCAGTTTGCCCAAACGGGTTTGCACGTTGCCGCGGATGGGCACACATTCCATGGCCGGGAAACGCGCCTTGATTTGACACACCCGCCGCAGCGACGAGGTGCCGATGCGGGCGTTGGCAGGCAGGGTGGACAGATCGCCGCCGGTGATGGTGGCCACCGCGTCGCGCACGTCGGCGCGTTCGAGCACCGCGCGGATGTCCAGTCCGTCCGGCAGTTCGGTGGGCACATCCTTCATCGAGTGCACGGCCAGATCGGCCCGGCCATCCAGCAGGGCTTCCTCGATTTCCTTGGTGAACAGTCCCTTGCCGCCGACCTTGGCCAGCGGCACGTCCAGAATCTTGTCGCCGGTGGTTTTGATGCGCACCAGTTCCGTGGTCAGCCCGGGGTGCAGTCGTTGCAATTCGGCGGCGACATGTTCGGCCTGCCACAGGGCCAAGGCCGAGCCCCGGGTGGCGATTTTCAGGTGCGTGGCATGATGCGGGGTTGCGGGTTGGGTCACGTTTGCCTCCAAGCTCATTCGGCGCCGCACGCTACCGCCAAGCCGTGCATTGCTCAAAAGCTTTGTGTCCTGGCGCGCCTCCCGGATGTTGTGCTTGCATGCCGTTGCCTGCGGCTGCATCGGGCCGCGATTCCGCGTTGCGTCACCACACAATGTTTCTGATAGAGACCGAAATCAGTTTCATGCAGGAGCAATGATGTTTGAGTTTCTATCAGGAACCATATAGCT
>CAYVBG010000054.1:0-3557 GCA_964449205.1 uncultured Zetaproteobacteria bacterium
CCATGGGCGTCGATCGTCTGCGTGAAATATCCTTGGCGGTAGAGCAACCCCACGGCGGTGAACGGGAGCCCCAAATCACTGGCCGACTTGCAGTGATCGCCGGCCAGAATGCCCAAACCGCCCGAATAGATGGGCAGCGACTCGTGCAGGCCGAACTCGGCCGAAAAATAAGCGATGCAATGCTCGCCGGCATCCTCGAACGTGGAAGTGAACCACTGGTGTTCTTCCTTGCGGTAGGCGTCGTACTCCGAGATGACGCTGTGATACTCGGCCAGGAAGGCGCGGTCGCTGGCCACCTCGTCCAGCCGTCGCTGGCTGACCCGGCGCAGAAACGCGCGCGGATTGTGGCCGGTCATGCCCCACAGCGCCGGATCAATCTGATGAAACAGCGCGCGCGCCTTGGAGTTCCAGGCAAACCACAGATTGCCGGCAATGTCCTCCAAGCGGTTCAACGCCTCGGGAATGACCGGCGAAACGCGCAGGTAGTAGGTGTGCCCCTTGGTTGTCACCTCATGCTCCTTGTCGAATCAGCGTTTCGATGCGGTGACCGCCAGTCCGCCGCAACGGCGGCGCACCCTGTGCAAGCCCGTGGATCAAGTCAATCCGGCTGCCCGAGCATCGCGCGTTTCAGGTCACTGTCGGCCGGATGGTCGCCCAGCCAGACGTCCAGCAACGCACGCTGAAAGTCCCGCCCCCGGATACGCCCGCGTTCACGGCCGTTCACCGTCACGCGCGTGACGCCGTTGGCCAGAAAGTCGAAATCCTGGATATCGCCCCGGCGGGCATCGCCAAACATGGCGTTGAATGTTTCCAGCCGGTCGCGCAGGGCCGCCATCGCATCGCGCGACTGATTCCGCTCAAACCCCGTCGTCCAGCCATGCACCAGTTTCTCCCTGTCCACCTCGCCATACAAGAAGACCATGCGCACCCGCTTGGGGCCGGCATTCCCCGGCACCGCCTCCGCCGTATGCGCCGGCCGGGCAAGATACAACGCCCCGACATAGATATCGAAGAAAAACCTGGTGCGCACACCCGCGCCGTTCAGCTTCAGCGTTTGCCCGTCCACCACCACCACATCCGGCAGGCGCACGCCCGCCACTTCCGCCGCATGACCCGGCCACGCCACCAGCCAGCAGACCATCGCCAGCGCCAATCTCCATGCGGCGCCCCTGCCGGCGGCGGTCACTTCGCGTTGCCGCAATTCCGCAGATGGGTGTCGATGCGCAGGATATGATTGACCAGCCAGCTCTCCAGAAACGTATGCAGCTTCTCCAGCAGATCCTCGCTCACGCCTTCCCGCTCGAACCGTTCGCGGTAGATGCGATAGGTATCCAGCAGTTTCCTGTGCTGCTCCTTGTTCTTGTCGGCCACCGGACAAGCGCTCTTGCGCATGCAGATTTCCTCGAAACAGAAATGGGAGCGGGTGTAGAGGCCGAGCATGTCCAGAAACCGTTTCAGATAGGCGTCGTCGGCGCCGGTCTTCATGTGCTCCTCCAGATCAGCCAGATACTGGAAGAGCTGCTTGTGCTGCTCGTCGATGTCCGGATTGCCGGTCGAGTATTCCTCACTCCAAGTCAACGCCATGCCTTGCCTCCCGCGTCCGTTTCCGGCCGCCAGTGTAACCGCGCCGGCATCATTCACAACCTCCCGATCTGCGGCAGCCCGCCGACCAACGGCCGCACATAGTCCAGCCATGCCCCGGTCACATCGTTGCCCTCGGCATGAATGAACGCATCGTCCATCGCCCGCGTCTCCCGCGCCACCGTGGACAGCGGCGTGATGAAATATTCGCTGACGTAGGGATCGTCGGCCAATCGCCGGATCGCCACCGATCCATCCTCGCCCCCGGCCAGCGCATGGCGCACGCCGAACGCCGCCGACTCGCGCGCCTCGCGCGCGTCCACTTCCGAAACGATGGTCGGGAAACTGCGCTGAAGATAGCCGAAGGTGTCGGCGCGCACACGCACCTTCGCGCCCGCAAACGCCTCTTTCGCACGTGCGGCAAGAAAATCCCCCAGCGCGCCGGTGCCGGAGAGCTGCACATTGCCGTGCGAATCCCGCTCGCCGGTGGCCGCAATGGGGCGGCCTTCGGCATCCGCCACGCCCTCGGAGACGGCCACCACGCAACGCCCGAACTCGCCATACACGCGCCGCACATCCACCGCAAACTGGGCGGCGTCGAACACTCGCTCCGGCAGATAGATCAAATGCGGGCCGTCGCCCGCGGCCTGCCGGGCCAGTGCCGAGGCGGCGGTCAAAAAGCCCGCATGCCGGCCCATCACGACATTGATCTTCACCCCCGGCAGCGCCGCGTTGTCGCGGTCGTCGCCCATGAAGGCCAGGGCCACGAACCGCGCCGCCGACGCAAAGCCGGGGCAGTGGTCGGTCACCTTCAAATCGTTGTCGATGGTTTTGGGCAGATGCACGGTGCGGAAATCGTAGTTCGCCTCGCGCGCCATGCCGGCGATGATGTGCGCGGTCTCGGCCGAATCGTTGCCGCCGATATAGAAGAACCAGCGCACCTCATGCTTGCGGAACACCTCGAACACCCGCTCGCACTCCTCGCGCCCCGGCTTGAGCCGCACCGAGCCCAGCGCCGCCGCCGGCGTGCGGGCGACCTGCTCCAGCGCCTCGCGCGAGGGCGCGCCCAGATCGACGAAATCTTCTTCCATCACGCCCTTGATGCCGTGCCTCGCGCCCAGGATGCCGGTCACCGCCGGATTGCCCCGCGCCGCCAGCACCGCGCCGACCAGCGATTGATTGATGACCACGGTCGGCCCGCCAGATTGTCCAATCACCATTCGGCCTTTGAGCATGCACACCTCCCGGCCGGCTCCCCCGACCCCGGCCCGCATGGTAGCATGGCGGCGACCATGACAAAGGAAAAAATTGTTCCCGACGTCCCGGCGCGCCTGCGCGCGCTTGGCGAATTGATCCGTGAAGCCGGAAACCGCATGCTGATGCCCGCCTTCGGGGCTGCCGCATCGGGCCCGGCCATGCGTTCGCAGTCCAAAACCGATGGCTCGCTGGTCACGGAAACGGACACCGCCTGCCAGCGATTCATTCAACGGCATTTGCAATCGCTGGCGCCCGATATTCCGCTGCTGGGCGAGGAAATGAGCGAAACGCGCCAACTGGCGCATATGGCACGGAGCGAATACTGGTGTCTGGATCCGCTCGACGGCACCGGCAATTTCGCCTCCGGCTTTCCCTGCTTTGCGCTGTCGCTGGCGCTCGTGCGCTCGGGCCGCCCGCGACTGGCCGCCATCCACGATCCGGTGCGCGACGAAACCTTTCTCGCCGCAGAGGGCCGCGGCGCCTGGCTGAATGGCACTCCCATCCGCGCCAACGCCGCCACCACGCTGGCCGAAGCCATCGGGTTCGTGGATTTCAAGCGTTTGCCCGCGCGCCTGGCCGGCCGGCTCGCCGCCACACCCTTTTGCCGCAGCCAGCGCAACATGGGTTCCTGCGCGCTCGAATGGGCCTGGCTGGCGGCGGGGCGCGGCGCGTTCATCGTGCATGGCGGCGAAAAAATCTGGGACTTCGCCGCCGGCGCG
>CAYVBG010000054.1:3657-9102 GCA_964449205.1 uncultured Zetaproteobacteria bacterium
GAGGTCTGCGAGGCCGCCGCGCGCGCCTGCGCGCCGTTTGTCGGCTCCGGCCGCAAGGACGAGGGCGACGGGCTCGCCGTGGACGCGATGCGCGCCCGCATCAACGAAGTGCCGATGCGCGGCACGGTCGTGATCGGCGAAGGCGCGAAGGACGAGGCCCCGGCATTGTATGACGGCGAGGCCGTCGGCACCGGCGAAGGCATCGGCGTGGACATCGCCGTCGATCCCATCGAGGGCACGAACCTGTTCGCCAAGGACATGCCGGGCTCGATCTGCACGCTGGCCGCCGCCCCCGAGGGCGCGATGTATCGCCCCGGCTCCTGCTTCTACATGGACAAGCAGGTCTATCCGAAGGCCGCGCGCGGCAAGATCGACCCGGAAGCGCCGGTGAAGGATCGGATCGCGCAGCTTGCGAAGGCTCTGGGCAAGGATGTGAACGAAATCAAGGTGTTCGTGCTGGACAAGCCGCGCCATCAGGAACTGCTGAAGGAGATCTACGGCTGCGGCGCGAAGGTGCGGCTGGCCACCGACGGCGATGTGAACGGCGCGATCCAGGCGATTCTGAACATGGGCTGCGATGCGCTGTTCGGCATCGGCGGCACGCCGGAAGGCATCGTCACCGCCTGCGCCGCGCGCGCGATGGGCGCGGAGATGTTCGGCCGCATGGCCCCGCAGAAGGATTTCGAGATCGAGGCCTGCAAGAAGGAAGGCATCGACACCACCCGCATCATCGGCCGCGACGAGCTGGTCACCAGCGACGATGTGCTGTTCATCGCCACCGGCCTGACCAGCGGCGCCTATGTCCGGCATGTGAAGACCGGGCAGGACAGCTTCGGCAAATACATGACCACGGACACCATCGTGCTCGATGGCGGCGTGGGCAATGTCCGGCGGGTGCAGACAACGGCGCATGTATAAGCCGAATTGATGGTCCACATAATGGGCGCTGATTGGAGTTTATAGAAAGAACACATAGCCTTCATCATCGATGGGGATTTTCTCAAAGGGGACGACCACATGAGCAACAACCGCAAACATCTGGCCAACGCCGTCCGCGTGCTGTCGATGGACGCCGTGCAGAAAGCGAACTCGGGGCATCCGGGCGCGCCGATGGGCATGGCCGACATCGCCGAAGTGCTGTGGAATGACTTCCTGCGGCACAATCCGAACAATCCGGAATGGGCCGACCGCGACCGCTTCGTTCTGTCCAACGGTCACGGCTCGATGCTGATCTATTCGCTGCTGCATCTCTCCGGCTACGACCTGCCGATGGACGAGATCAAGCGCTTCCGCCAGCTGCATTCGAAGACGCCGGGGCACCCCGAATACGGCTACACGCCGGGCGTGGAAACGACGACCGGCCCGCTCGGCCAGGGCATCACGAACGCTGTCGGCATGGCGATCGCCGAGCGCATGCTGGCCGCGCAGTTCAACCGCCCGGGGCATGAAATCGTCAACCACTTCACCTACGCCTTCCACGGCGACGGCTGCCTGATGGAAGGCATCAGCCACGAGGCCGCCTCACTGGCCGGCACATTGGGGCTGGGCAAGCTGATCTATTTCTGGGACGACAACGGCATCTCGATCGACGGCGAGGTCGAGGGCTGGTTCACCGACGACACGCCGGCCCGCTTCGAGGCCTACGGCTGGCAGGTCATCCGCAATGTGAACGGCCACGAGCCTGCGGAAATCAAGGCCGCGATCGAAACCGCGCGCGCCAACCTCGACCAGCCGACATTGATCTGCTGCAAGACCATCATCGGCTACGGCAGCCCGAACAAGGCCGGCAGCCACGACTGCCACGGCGCGCCGCTGGGCGAGGATGAAATCGCGCTGGTGCGCAAGGAGCTGGGCTGGAACCACCCGCCGTTCGAGATTCCCGACGAGGTTTACGCCGGCTGGGATGCGCGCGAGAAGGGCGCGAAATGGGAAGCCGAGTGGAACGAGCGTTTCGCGGCCTACGAGAAGGCGCATCCCGAGCTGGCCGCCGAGTTCAAGCGCCGGATGAACGGTGATCTGCCGGCGGACTGGGATGCGACGATCAAGGGCTGGATCGACGAACTGCGCGCCGAGAAACCCGGCTGGGCCACCCGCGTGGCGTCCGGCAAGACGATTGCGAAGATCGCCGGCGTGCTGCCGGAGCTGGTCGGCGGCTCGGCGGACCTGGCGCCGTCGAACAACACCAAGTGGCCGGAGGCCGTGGCCTTCTCGAAGGACACCCCCGCCGGCAACTACATCCACTACGGCGTGCGCGAGTTCGGCATGAGCCACATCATGAACGGCCTGGCGCTGCATGGCGGCGTGATTCCGTTCGGCGGCACCTTCCTGATGTTCTCCGAATACGCGCGCAACGCGGTGCGCATGTCGGCGCTGATGAAGGTGCAGTCCATCTTCGTCTACACGCACGATTCCATCGGCCTGGGCGAGGACGGCCCGACGCACCAGCCGGTCGAGCAGATCGCCACGCTGCGGATGATTCCGCGCATGCAGCTCTGGCGTCCGGCGGATGCGGTGGAGGCCGCGGTGGCCTGGAAGGTCGCCGTCGAGCGCAAGGGCCTGCCGACCTGCCTGGTGTTCACCCGCCAGGGCCTGCCCTGCAACGATTACACCGACGAGCAGGTCGCCAACATCGAGCGCGGCGGCTATGTGCTCTCCGATTGCGAGGGCGAGCCGGAAGTCATCATCATCGCCACCGGCTCCGAGGTGCAGCTGGCGATGGCTGCGCAGAAGGAGCTGGCCGGCAATGTGCGCGTGCGCGTCGTGTCCATGCCCTGCTGCGAGGCGTTCGACGCGCAGGATGCGGCATACCGCGAATCGGTGCTGCCCGCTTCCGTGACCCGCCGCGTCGCGGTCGAGGCCGGCGTCACCAGCTACTGGCGCAAGTATGTCGGGCTGGGCGGCAAGGTCATCGGCATCGACACCTTCGGCGAATCCGCGCCGGCCTCCGAATTGTTCAAGGAGTTCGGCATCACGACCGAGGCGGTCGTGGCGGCCGTCAAGGCGCTTTGAACCGATTTTTGTGAATCAAACCAAGCAAAGGAGCACATCATGACGATCAAGATTGGCATCAACGGCTTCGGCCGCATCGGTCGCATGGCCTTCCGCGCCATCGCCCGCGATTTCAACGACATGGAAGTGGTCGCCATCAACGACCTGCTCGATCCCGAATATCTGGCCTACATGCTGAAATACGATTCGGTGCATGGCCGGTTCGACGGCGAGGTGTCCGTCGAGGACGGCAACCTGGTGGTGAACGGCAAGACCATCCGCATCACCGCCGAGACCGATCCGGCCAACCTGAAGTGGGACGAGGTCGGCGCCGAGCTGGTGCTGGAATGCACCGGCTTCTTCCTGACCGAGGAGAGCTGCCAGAAGCATATCGCGGCGGGCGCGAAGAAGGTCGTGCAGTCCGCGCCGTCCAAGGATCACACGCCGATGTTCGTCTATGGCGTGAACCACGAGGACTACGCCGGTCAGGCCATCGTGTCGGCCGCTTCCTGCACCACGAACTGCCTGGCACCGCTGGCCAAGGTGGTGCATGACAACTTCGGCATCAAGCGCGGCCTGATGACCACCGTGCATGCCGCCACCGCGACGCAGAAGACCGTGGACGGCCCGTCGAAGAAGGACTGGCGCGGCGGCCGCGGCATTCTGGAGAACATCATCCCCTCCTCCACCGGCGCGGCCAAGGCCGTCGGCAAGGTGATTCCGTCGCTGAACGGCAAGCTCACCGGCATGGCCTTCCGCGTGCCGACCTCGGATGTGTCCGTGGTCGATCTGACCGTGGAACTGGAGAAGGAAGCCAGCTACGACGACATCGTCGCGGCGGTGAAGGCGGCGGCCGCGCAGCCCGGCATCGGCGAAACGCTGGCCTGGACGGACGAGAAGGTCGTGTCCACCGACTTCCGCGGCAACGGCTGTTCGTCGATCTTCGACGTCGGCGCGGGCATCGCGATCGATTCCACCTTCGTGAAGCTGGTCGCGTGGTACGACAACGAATACGGCTACACGGCCAACATGCTGCGCTTCGCGCGCCACGTGGCGAACCACTGACAAGGCCGGCGGGGGTGCATCACGCGCCCCCGCGCTTGTCCCTGCCGGTTCTCCGGAGCCCGCAGCGACAAGCGCAGCCATGCGCAACAATCCGACACACACGACACCGTCCGCGCCCTGAATCGCGCGGGCGCAGGAGGGAAGCGACATGTCCATCATCAAAATGACCGATCTCGATCTCAAGGGCAAGCGGGTGCTGATCCGCGAGGATTTGAATGTACCCATCGTCGATGGCGAAGTCGGCGACGACACCCGCATCCGCGCCAGCCTGTCGACGATGCAGCACGCGCTGGACGCCGGCGCGCGGGTGATGGTCATGGCGCATCTGGGCCGACCGACCGAGGGCGAGTACGACGGGCGGTTCTCGCTCGCGCCGGTGGCAAGGCATTTGTCGAAGGCGCTGGGCCGCGAGGTGCGGCTGGTCAAGGATTATCTGGAGCAGGCGCCGGAGGTCGCCGAGGGCGAGCTGGTGCTGCTGGAGAACATCCGCTTCAACAAGGGCGAAAAGAAGAACGACGACGATCTGGCGAAGAAATACGCCGCGCTGTGCGATGTGTATGTGATGGATGCGTTCGGCACCGCCCACCGCGCGCAGGCATCCACGCACGGCGTGGCCAAATATGCGCCGACGGCCTGCGCCGGCCCCCTGCTGGCCGCCGAACTGGATGCGCTGGGCAAGGCGCTGGACAATCCGGCCCGCCCGATGGTCGCCATCGTCGGCGGATCGAAGGTGTCCACCAAGCTGACCGTGCTGGAATCGCTGGCCAAGGTCGTCGATCAGCTCGTGGTCGGCGGCGGCATCGCCAACACCTTCATCGCGGCGGCGGGGCACAATGTCGGCAAGTCGCTGTATGAGGAAGACCTGATCGACACCTGCAAGAAGCTGACCGCGGACGCCCGCGCGCGCGGCGGCGATATTCCGGTGCCGACCGATGTGGTCGTCGGCAAGGAGTTCTCGCCCGAGGCCGAGGCGACGCTGAAGAAGGTGGATGAAGTCGCCGACGACGACATGATCTTCGACATCGGCCCGGACTCCGCGCAGGCGCTGGCCGATATCCTGAAGAACGCCGGTACCATCGTCTGGAACGGGCCGGTAGGCGTGTTCGAGTTCGACCAGTTCGGCGAGGGCACGAAGGCGATCGCGCTGGCCATCGCCGAAAGCCCGGCCTTCTCGATCGCCGGCGGCGGCGACACGCTGGCCGCAGTCGCCAAATACGGCATCGCGGACAAGGTGAGCTACATCTCCACCGGCGGCGGCGCATTCCTCGAGTTCCTCGAGGGCAAGAAGCTGCCGGCCGTGGCCATTCTCGAGGAGCGTGCCGCATCGTGAGTCAGGAGTTTCGCAGAACCAAGATCGTGGCCACGCTGGGGCCGGCCTCCGAATCGCCGGAG
>CAYVBG010000055.1:0-9064 GCA_964449205.1 uncultured Zetaproteobacteria bacterium
GGGGGGGGGGGGGGGGACCCTCTTTCCCTACCCGACGCTTTTCCGATCTCTGCCGCCGGCGGCGCCGGTCATACGCACCTCGTTGTCCCGAATCTCCTTTCACGTCACTCCTTGTTCAGCGGAATCAACGGCAGGCTGCGAAAGATATCGCCATAGAGCTTGTAGAACATCCGCGCGCAGTGCACGACCGCCGCCTGATCGTCGGCATCGTCCAGCCGGCCCATCAGATTCCTGTAGAAATCCACATGCCCGACATCCAGCGAGCCATGCGAGGTCAGATAGGAAAAAGCCGTGTCCGGCAGGTTCAGTGCGGACTGGATGTTCTTCGCGGCGTTCGTCGCCAGCGCCACGCTCGTTCCCTCCAATACCAACACCATGCCGAAGAAGCCGACCGGATTGCGGCGCATCACCGTGTCATAGGCATAGGCCACCATCAGCTCGGTGGCCGGCATTGGCTCGGCATGGCGCACAGCCTCCTTGTCGCCACCGCAGGCTGCAATGTCGTTCAGAATCCACTCCTGATGCCCCATTTCCTCCTCGATGTACTCGCCGATGGCCTCGCGCAGCCATTCCAGCCGCTCGGGCAGGCGCGCGCCGGTGGCCATCAACAACGGAATCGTGTGCTTCACATGGTGATAGGCCTGGCCGAGAAAGGCCTTGTAGCTCTCCAGCGAAAGCCGGCCCGCCGCGCCCTGCTGGATGAACGGGATGGCCAGCAAATCGTTGCGCGCATCCTCGGTGTCCTTCAGCAACTGCTCGTAAAAACTCATGCGTCCTCCTGATAAATGTGGTCTATCTCCATGCGATACGCCTGCCATATCGCCGCACGCCGGGGACGGCCGGTGCCCGTGAACAGACCGTTTTCGACCGTGAACGGCGTATCCGTCACGATCCAGCGCCGCACGCGGGCGTAATCCGGCAGGCGCGCGTTGGCGGCTTCCACGGCCGCCTCCAGCGCGGGCCGGTCGGCGCCCGGCGCCGGCGTCAGCACCGCCACGTTGAACGGGCGAGCCTCGCCAAACACCACCGCCTGCGCAATCGCCGGCTGCGCGGTCAGCTCGCGCTCCACCCACTCCGGCGACACATTGCGCCCGAACGCGGTAATGAAGATATGCTTCTTCCGACCGGTCAGACGGAGAAAACCATCGTCGTCCACCGCGCCCATGTCGCCCGTCGGCCAAAACCCGTCGGCCAGATCCGGCATGGCCACGCCGCCATCCTCCAGATACCCGGAAAACAGCGCGCCACGCACCAGAATCTCGCCATCGTCGGCGAAACGAAGCTCCACATGCCCCAGCGGCTGGCCGACCGTGCCCGGGCGATTCGCGCCTGGCCGGTTCACGGCCACCACACTGGCCGCCTCCGACAGCCCATAGCCCTCATACACCGGCAATTCCAACCGCGCGGCGCGGGCCAGCAAGGATTCGGACACCGGCGCGCCGCCGACCGCCAGATATCGCAAATGCGGGGGGCGATCGCCGCCGGCCTCGATGGCTGCGACCAGCGCCGTGAGCATCTGCGGAATCAGGATACAGGTGCGGATGCGATGCTCATGGAGCGCGCGCAGAAAACGCGCCGCGTCCAGGCCGCTGGCGCCCGACAGCCCGACCCCGGCCAGCCCCGGCAACACGCAAGTGCCACCTGCCATCAGCGGTGCGTACACACCGCCGATATTCTCCAGCAATGTCGCCAGCGGCAGCGCGCACAAATGGCGATCATCCGCCGAGCCATCGCAGGCATCCATGAGTGAGGCCGCCACGGTTTCCATCGCTTCCAGCGACAGGCACACCCCTTTCGGCTCGCCCGTGGTGCCCGAGGTGTAGGTGACCTTGGCCACCGAATCGGGAATCACGCACGCGGCCGGATGCTCCATCTGGAACTCCCACACATGCGACCCGCCCATCTCCAGGCTGGTCTCGTCCGAAATCCCCACACCGATGGCACCCATCAAGCGGCGAAACGGCCCGGGCTGGTCGGTCAGCACAAGTTCCAGCCCCGAGCGCATGATCAGGTGCCGGATCTGATCCGGCGAGAAGAACAGGGGTATCGGAATCAACGGAATCCAGGCCTGCATCGCGGCCAGATCGGCCATCACCCACGCTGGCGTGTTGTCCATCCACAGGCCGATGGCCGCCGGCGCGCGTTCGGTCAGCCGCTGCGCCAGCGACGTGGTGGCGGCATGCAGCTCCCGCCATGTGACATGCGCGAACGCGCCCTCCAACGCCACCGCATCCGGCCGCGCGCGGGCATGCCGGGCCACCGCCTCCACGACTGCGCCCGTCATGTCAGGTCAGCTCCCGTTTCTTGCCTTGGGCCATGCCTTCGACCAGCGCACCCATCCACAACGGCTGCAACACGGTACGGGAAAACTCCAGCGCCCAATAGCCTTCGTGAATGTCGCCGGCCATCACCTGCGGCCCGGCCTGGTAGTAGCGTCCCCAAGCCTTCCTCTCCCCGGTGTCCAGCCGCGCGGGATCGGCCTCTCCAATCTGGAACGGTTCGATGCCCAGACGGAAGAACGCATTGCGCAATTTGGCCACGCCGGTGAACACCACCCATTGAAACCCCGCGCCATACAGATAGGCGGTCAGCGCCGTAATGGCCGCGCGCGCGCCGCCCGGATGCGCGTCGGCCAAATTCCCGACCTCCACCACATCCCGCCGATCCACCTCCTGCCCCAAATGCCGCGACAGCACCTGCTCGACGGGATCGTCGAAATAATGTTCCAGAAACAGCCGGTGCGCGGCCGCATCCCGATAACCGACCGCGGCGACGATCTCGCCTTCCTTCGTCGTCAGGCGCACCAAGTGCGGCATATAATGACGGATATCGGCGTCGTATTCGATATTGAACCGCTCGTGGATGAATCGCTCGGTCGCCTTCCGCTCGGGGTGATCGGGCTCCAGCGCCTCGATGATCAATACGCCTCTCCTTGCCGTGTGATGTTCGCTGATATGCTGCCACATGCCGAAGAAATCCCGCGCCGCAGAACTGTGAGTCCCGCCGGGCAGCCCGTCAACGGCGCAGGCCGCGCCGCACCCTGATGCGCCCCCCTCCCCCGCTCCGTGACCCCTGTCACGGCCAGCCGCCACCCGATCACTTCGTCAACCTCAAAAACAGCTCCGGCAGCTTTTCGGGCAGGCGTTCGATGCGGTCGATGACCGTGTAGTGCCGGCCGAAGATGTCCGCCACATATTCGTCCGCCGCCGCATCGAGGTTGATGCACCAGGTGTAAACGCCTTCCCTGTCCAGCTCCTGCACGGCCTTGTGCGCATCGGCGATCAGGTAGTCGCCATCCTTCACATCCACATCGTGCGGGCGACCGTCGGTCAAGACCAGAAGCAGCTTCTTGTCCGCCTGCTGGCGGGCCAGATATTGCCCCGCATGCCGCATCGCCACGCCCATGCGCGTGGACCACGCGCCCTGCATCGCCGCGATGCGCGCCTTCACCTCGTCGTTCCATGGCTCGGAAAAGCCTTTCAGGTGGTAGTAGCGCACCTCGTGCCGGCCGTTGGAGTGAAAACCGCCGATGGCCAGCGGATCGCCCGTGCGCTGCACCGCCCAGCCCAAGAGGCTGACCGCCTCCTGCGACAGCTCCAGAATCGTCTTCTCGCAGCCCGGCGGCGTTTCGTTCAACGACACCGAAAGATCGAGCAACAGCGTCACCGCGATCGAGCGGCTGTCCGGCCGGTGGCTCATGTTGATGCGCGGATCGGGCTGGCTGCCGGCGCGGAAATCCACCAGCGAGCGGATCGCCACATCCAGATCGAGATCGGTGCCGTCCTCCTGAAAGCGAATGCGCACACGGCTCTGCGGCTTGACCATGTCGATCATCCGCTCCAGCCGCTTGATCAGCGGCCGGTGGCGCGCCAGCAGCGCATCGACCTTCGCAGCACTACCCGCCGGATGCAGGTGTTCGTAGAGGCTCACCCAGTCCGGCCGGTAATGCTGGCCGGCGTGATCCCATTCGTCGTAGTGGCGCGGCGGCAGCCCTTCCGGCTCGTCCTCGGACTGCTTCGGATTGAGATGCTCGAACATCTCCTCCTCGTCGCTGTTCTCGATGTATATCCACAAGTGCCGGTTGTCGTCCCGATATGGCGCCTCGGTGTTGTCGAAATAAATCTTCGGCAGCAGGTCGTCCTGCGTGCGGGTGCGGGCGATGAACGACAGCGCCAGCGAGGCGACCTCCTCGCTGGAGGACTCACCATCTTCGAGCAGCGCGAGGAAACGATCGACATATTCGCGGATGACCTCGTGGCGCAGCCCGGCGCGATAGTCCGGATCCAGCGCCGCGCGCGAAAACACCGCCAGCCGCAGCCGGATCGTCGAAACATCCGGCAAGGCCAGATCGGCCTCGTCCGGCACGGGATGCAGCGTCAGGAACCACTGCCGCAGCCCCGGGTATTCGCGCATCGCCAGCAAATCCACGCGGCAATCCTCGAAGGTCTCCACCGCCAGCCGCTGGAACGGGCTCCAGTTGTCCACCACCATCTTCCGGCTCCAGCGCCGGTGCGCGGCCATGTGCGCCAGAATCGCGCGGTAGCGGTTCAGCCCCGAAACCCCGTTCAAATCCTCCAGCGCATCGGGCAGGCGGATGCCCAAGTCGTCAAAATACGGCACCGGCTTGCGCAGCTCGTGGAAGGCGAGCGAATACGGAATCATGCAATCCTCGTCGTTCCACAGGGCGCGCAGGTAATGCTCCAGCGCCCGCTCGATGTCGATGAACAATGTGCCGCTTTGCTCGCGTTGCAGGGCGGCGCGCGCATCCGCCGATTCCAGCGAGAAAAACTCCCGAAGCCGATCGGGATTGCCGGCGCAGCCCCGGATGCCGTAGTCGATCCAGTTGCGCAGCCCCGCAAGCGACACCGTCTCCAGCAGGCGCGGCGCCTGCTTGAGCAGTTCGGGCAATGCGGGGCTGGGATGGGTGGTGTGGTGGCCGTGCACCGAGCCGGTCGTGCGGCCCGCGACCTCCTTCAGCAGCATCAGCCAGGACTCCATCGACTCGCCCGACTTCAGCTTGCGCGCCACGGCGCCCAGTGTTTGCAGGAACGGCACGATGGACGGCGCATTGGTGTTCGTGGACAAATACAGCACGAAATCGCGCGCCTTCTCCAATATGTCCGGGCCGGCGATCTCGACCACCTCCGGCATTTCCTCCATGTAGATCAACGCCGGCTCCGGCCCGCGCCCGAGCCGGCCCAACGCGCGCGCGCCATCCAGCCAGGCCTCCACCGCCTCGCGCGACATGCGCCGCCGCGCATCGTTCACACAATCGGCGAACACATGCGCGATGGCCGGGAACCTCAGCCCCAACCGCTCCCAAAACGGCCGCAACGATTCCGGAACGCCCTCCGGAAGCTGCGCCGACGCTCCATCCGGCCGCCGCATCGCCGCCTCAGCCGAACACGGCGTCGATCGCGTGATCCAGCGTGTCGCGGATGTCGGGATCGTCGGTGATGGGCCGCACCAGCGCCATCCGGCAGGCCGCCTTCGGCGCGATGCCCTTGACGATCAATGTCGCCGCATACACCAGCAGGCGGGTGGACACCCCCTCGTCCAGCCCGTGCCCCTTCAGGTTGCGCGCCGAATGGCCGATCTTGACCAGCTTCGCGGCGGTATCGGCGTCGATGCCCGCCTCGCGCGCAAGGATGCCGGCCTCGATGCCGGCCTCGGGATAATCGAACTCGAAGGCCGCAAAGCGCTGCTTGGTGGACTGTTTCAGATCCTTCATCATGCTCTGGTAGCCCGGGTTGTAGGAAATCACAAGCTGAAAATCCGGATGCGCCTCGACCAGCTCGCCCTTCTTCTCCAGCGGCAGGGTGCGGCGATGGTCGGTCAGCGGGTGAATCACCACGGTGGTGTCCTGCCGCGCCTCGACAACCTCGTCCAGATAGCAGATCGCGCCGATGCGCGCCGCCGTGGTCAGCGGGCCGTCCAGCCAGCGCGTGCCGTCCGCATCCAGCAAATAGCGCCCGACCAGATCGGAAGCCGTCATGTCCTCGTTGCAGGCCACGGTGATCAGCGGGCGCTTCAGCCGCCAGGCCATGTATTCGATGAAGCGCGACTTGCCACAACCGGTCGGCCCCTTGACCATCACCGGCAGTCGCGCGGCATACGCCGCCTCGTAGAGTTCCACCTCGTCCGCCTGCGGCTGGTAGAACGGCTCCTGCTTGATGGTAAACTGCCGTGCATCCATATTCATATTCAACTCCTTTCGCAAAATGATAGTGCAACCTTGTCATCAGGGCTTGTTATATTTTCTGATGCAAGACATCAATCCTTCTGATAGCCAGCTTGACCCTCCCCGCCGTCGCCGCCATGATGCCGGGAAAGGAGGGCGGTTCATGAAACCAAGCGACGATCCCGCAATGCAGGCCATCGCTTCGGCCAATGAACTGCGCCGTTATTGGAACCGCTTCCACGACATGCTCGCAAGCGCACAAAAGCCGATGGACGTACGGCACATCTACGACGCCTTCGATGTGAACAGCGATACGGTCAAAAAATATCTCCGGCGTTTCATCCGGCATTATCCGCACCTGTTGGGCAACATCGTCGGCTTTTATCCGGACAGTCACACCATCATTGATCTGGCCGAGAAGCATATCGGCGAGCCGGTGCGCGGAGACAACCTTCTTGCCGTCAACAAGGCCTGCAAGGAGATGATTGACGGGATCACCAAGCCCCGCCATGCGCAGTTTCTCCGCCGATTGCTGGCCAAATACGCCGACAACGGGGCGCTCCATGCACTGCTCAGCGAGCTGATCGACCTGCTGTATGAAGAGTATCCGGACTTCATCCATGAGGCGGACAATGCGCTGGTGTCCATTGCCGGCCGGATGAACGAGGAAATCCTGCTCCGCGCCCTGGCCAACGAGGGGCTTGAGCCGGATCGGGACTTTATCCGGACAGGCAAGAACAGCGAGGCCGACATCCTGATTCATCAGGCGGGCGGGCACCGGAAAACGCTTTATTGCGAAGTCAAAAGCTGGCATGCGCGCGAGCGCTTCCTGCGCGGGCTGGCGGATATTCCGCATGCGGAAAAAGCAGGCGTGGGCTTTTTCCGCGATCCGACCGAGTTCAATCCGGAGCGAACCCGAACGATCCTTCGGGCCAATCCGATGGCCGTGTATCTGCCCGAGGATACGCTGGCCGCCTTGCATCCCGAAAGCCGCGATTCACGCACCACCGATCAGAACCTGCTCTACCGGCCTCTGGGCCGCTTCCCCGCTGATGCCCGGTATTTCAGGGAGCATGGCCGGCTGCCCGTTTACCGGGGCGATTGACGCGCACGGAAGGCAATCGGCGGGAACGCCCTTTTCCTTCCGCAGCCAGGCGGCGGCCAGTTGCGCCGTCCGGCGCAAGGGGGCATCGCCCTTGCGTTTGAATGCACATTCCCACACCGTCAGCACCCGCCAGCCGGCGGCGAGCAGACTGTCGGTGTTCCGTCGGTCGCGCGCCCGGTTGCCCTCCAGCTTTTTTCGCCAGAACTCCCGCCGTGTCGCCGGCCATCGGAACAGTTCGCACCCATGCAGGTGCCAGAAGCATCCATGCACGAACACGACTGCCTGCCATCGGGGAAACACCAGATCGGGCTTGCCCGGCAAGCCCCGCCCATGCAGCCGGTAGCGCAGGCCGAGACGGAACAGCGCCTTTCTGAGCAAGAGTTCAGGCCGGGTGTTCGCGGCCCGGATGCCCGCCATCATCCGGCTGCGCGTGGCGTCATCCACGACATCGGCCATCAGGCCGTGGCTCGCGCACTTGCGGTGCTTTGCTCCCGCTCCTTCAATGCCATCACATGCGGTTTCATGATGCGGGCGGCCTCCTCAATCACCGGCACGACCACGGCATTGCCGAACTGGCGATACGCCTGCGTATCAGACACCGGAATGGAAAATCTCCGGCCATCCCGATCAAAACCCATCAGTCGGGAGCATTCGCGGGGTGTGAGCCGCCTCGGGTTGCGGCCCTCCTGCCTGACCAGAATCTCCGAGCCATCCTTGTAATAGCGCGCCGACAGGGTGCGTGCGACATCCTCCGGCCCGACCAGCCCGAAGCCGAAGCCGTTGCCCCGCGCCCGGTGTTTCTCGGCGTAGTTTCGCAGGTACTGCCAGAGTTTGTCCGACAGGGTGTATTTTTCCGCCACCCGGGCCTTGTTCCCTTCGGTGTAGGGCGGCTCCGGCGCTTCGCTGCCGTTTTCGGGATGCAATACGGCGCGCATGGTCGGTTGCGCTGGGGGGAACACAAAATCATTCCACGAGAAGCCGGTGTCTTCACGGAAGCCGGCGATCAGGATGCGTTCCCGGTGTTGTGGCACGAAATGACGGGCATCAATCACGCGATACGCCACCGAATAGCCGAGATCTTCCGTCAGGGTTTCCATGATGATGCGGAAAGTCCGCCCACAGTCATGGCTTTGCAGGTTTTTCACATTCTCCAGCAGGAATGCAGCCGGCCGCTTCGCCTCGATGATGCGCGCCACATCGAAAAACAGCGTGCCTTGCGTTTTGCAGGCGAAGCCGTGCGCCTGGCCCAAGGCATTCTTCTTGGAAACGCCGGCAATGGAAAACGGCTGGCACGGAAAACCGGCCAGCAGCACATCGTGATCGGGAATATCCCGCGCGGGGATTTTCGTGATGTCCCCGGCCACCGGGTGGAGATCAGGAAAGTTGGCGCGGTAGGTCTTGACCGCGAAGCGATTCCACTCGCTGGAAAAAACGCACTCTCCTCCATGCGCCTCGAAGCCCAAGCGCATGCCGCCGATGCCGGCGAACAGGTCGATGAAGGTGAAATCAGCGGCATCGCGCCGGCGCGCGGCGGGAAAAAGCAGTTGTTGCAGGGCCGGAACCACATAGGGCGGCGGGGCGCTTTCCCGCGCCTCCCAGCGTTTGACCGTGCGCACATGCACGCCCAGGCGATCGGCAATTTCCTTCTGGGTGGAAATCTCCCTTGCACGCCCCAGCAACCGCCAGATGGTTTCTGCCTGCTTCATGTGCTCGCCTCCCACGGGAATAAATGGTGACATTATGTCTGCTTCAATAAAGAATGCTTCTCCTGAAGCTAT
>CAYVBG010000056.1:0-8990 GCA_964449205.1 uncultured Zetaproteobacteria bacterium
CTGGAGATGTTTCAGGCCGTGGTCATTGGCGTGGTGTTGCTGTCCACCTTTGTGTATTCGCTGGTGCTGCTGGGCCTTATCGCGCGTTATGCCGGAGAGTTTCGGCGGGAGAAGGAGGCCGAGGCGCGTCACGCCTCTCCAGGCGCCAGTGCGGCGATGGACAGCGCATGAATCCTGTCGCGAAAAGCGTCGCCCAGCGCCGCATGCACCATCCGGTGCCGCTGCACACGGGATATGCCGGCAAAGCATGCGGCCCGGATCCGCACCGAGAAATGGCCGCCGCCATGGGCGCGATGCCCGGCATGGGCGGCGTGTTTCCATGATTCGTCGGTCACCTCCAGTTCAACGGGGTGAAACGCGGTCTCCAGCGCATCGCGGATCATGCGCGCGGTTTCGTCATGCATTGTTGCGGCATTCCTTTGGGCGATAGAGCACGAACACCTTGCCGATGTGATGCACTAGGTGCGCTTCGCAGGCGGTGGCCAGTTGTTCGGCCGTGGCCTGTCGCCATTCACGTTCGCCGGCGGCGATGTGCACCTTGATCAGTTCGTGGCGGGCCAGCGCGGCGTCGGTTTCGGCCGCCACGCTGTCGGTGAGCCCCTTCTGGCCGATGCGCACCACCGGCTTGAGGTGATGCGCCTGTTGCTTGAGGGTCTTCTTCTGCCGGGCGTCCAGGGGGGAGTGTGGCATGGTGCGCTCCTGTGATTCGTGATGCCTTGATTGGGCGGGGCACTCTAGCCACAATGGGGCCGTTTCGCGAACGGAGGATGCTTCGAAGCGCGAGGAGGGCGACATGGGCAGGTTGAGGGAGGATCCGCATCGTGCGTTGATTCTTGGCGGAGGCGTGGGCGGCCTGGCCATTTTTGAGATGTTGCAGGACGAAGAGTTGGTGGACATTGTCGGCGTGGCGGATCGTGATCCGGATGCGCCAGCGATGGTGCGCGCGCGGGAGCTGGGTATTCCCACCTACGAGGATGTCGCCGAGGCAGTGAGGAACAGCGCCCCGTGCGTGGCATTCAATCTGACCGGCAACGAAATGGTGGAGGACGTGGCGGCGCAGATTCTGGGCGCGGGGGGCGTGATTGGCGGGCTGGAGGCTCGCCTGATGCTGCGCATCATCAACCGGCTGAAGGAGGCGAAGGCCCGACTGCGTCACGAGGCCACGCATGATCCGCTGACTGGTGTTTACAATCGCCGGCATATGCAGCAACTGCTGCGCGAGGGTCTGGCGCAGGCCCGACGCTACGATTTCCCGTATTCCATCGTGCTGCTCGATCTGGATCACTTCAAGCGTGTCAACGATGTCCACGGCCATGCGGCCGGGGATGCGGTGCTCAGGCATGCGACCGAAATGTTGCGACGGAGCATGCGCGAGGCGGATGTGTTGGGGCGCTGGGGTGGCGAGGAGTTTCTGGTGCTGCTGCCGCACGTGGATGAACGCCAGGCGGCGCGGGCCGCGAATCAATGGCTGGCGCGACTGAAAGCGTCGCCTGCCGTGTTGCCGGACGGATCGGAGCTGGCGGTCAGTTTTTCGGCGGGGGTGGCGGAATTCACGCCGGGCCGGGAAGAGGGGGCGGTCGAGGCCGAGGCGGAACGGTTGCTGCATGTGGCCGATGAGCGGCTGTATGCGGCCAAGCACGCCGGGCGCGGGTGCGTGGTGGCGGACATGGCCTGATCGCCGGCCGGTCTGGCGCATTGCCCGGCATGCCGAATCCGATAGAGTCGGCTCATGCCTGAGACGGAGGATTTTGTCGCGCAGCACCCCGAGCAGGGGGAAATGCCGCCCCGCTTCCCCATTCGCTGGCGCTGGACCATGCTGGTCAGTTTCGCGGTGGCGCTGGCTGTGCTGGCCGCCTCGCTGATTATTCTCGATATCGAGCGCGAGGCCTGGCTGGAGAGCCAGTCGGCGCAGGCGCACATCATGGTCGATCGTTTGGCCGATGAGCTCAAGTTGCCGATGCTGGCGGGCAGCAAGGTCGAGGTGGATGTCATTGTCGGCGGGTTTCTGAAAAAGGTGCCGGCCGTGCTGGGCGTGCATGTGCGCTATGCGGATGGCGCGGAGCAGCGCTATGGTCGATTGGGGGCGGACGATCCGCTGTTGCGGCGCGATTCCGCGCAGGCCTCCGCGCGCGGCTTGTGGTTTGTCGCGAAGGTGCGCTACGCCGGTACCGAGGTGGGGGATCTGGCCGTTCTCTATTCCGAGCAGGCCTGGGAGGCGCTGGCCGATCGGCTGGTGCGGCAGATGGCGCTCGTGGCGATCGTGGTGATCGTGCTGGCCAGCGTCGCCGCATGGTGGATTGCGGGGCGCATGAGCCGACCCATCGAGATGCTGGCCGAGGCGGCCGAGCATGTGGCTTGGGGTGATTACGGGGTGCGACTGCCCGTGCGGGGCAACGACGAGATTTCGGACGCGATGCGCCAGTTCAACCGCATGGTGCGTGAGCTGGCGCACAAGGAGGAGATCCGCGACATTTTCGGGCGCTATCTCAACCCCAAGCTGGTGGCCGAGGTGTTTGAGGAGGGGGGCGCGGAGCGTTCGCCCAATCACCGGCAGGACGTGACCGTGCTCTTTGCGGACATGGTGTCGTTCACGTCGTTTTCGGAATCGTTGCCCACCGAAGAGGTGGTGGATGTGCTCAACCAGCATTTCGAGGTGTTTCACCGCATCATCGACTACTACGGCGGGCATGTGGACAAATACATCGGCGATGCGGTGATGGCGGTATTCAATCATCCGCACGAGGATGCCGATCATGCGCGGCACGCGGCCAAGGCGGCGCTGGCCATGGCGCGGGCATGCGCCAAGCTGGGCATTCTGCGGCCGTCGGGCGAGCCGGTGGCGTTTCGTTTTGGCATCAACAGCGGGCAGGCCATCGTGGGCAACATTGGCGCGGCCGAGCGTCTGGAGTACACGGTGATCGGTGATGCGGTGAACATCGCCTCCCGCATGGGGGGCATGGGCGAGGCCAATCAGGTGATGGCCACGCGCGTCACGTTCGAGCGGTTGGGCGATGGCTTCGCGTTCGACAGCATCGGCAAGCGGGAGATCAAGGGTATCAGCGAGCCCATGGAATGCGGTAGCGTTCGCGCCGTGGACGAGAAGATGCGAAACAACATCCGTCATGCGGTGGCGTTGGCGTTTGACCTGACATTGCCATCCGACGTGCGCCAGATTGTGGGCGACGTGTGAGCGCATTGCGCACAGGAAGGGCGCGGCTGGGCGCCGCCTTGTTGTGTCTGGCGTTGCTGGGTGGGTGCGGCTTGCCGTCCATCAGGCATTCGGCGGCCGGATTCCTTGCCAGTTATGATTCGGCGCTGCGCGCCTGGCAGGCCGGCGACGTCATGGCGGCGCGCCGTATCGTGCTGCGCATGGATCCATCGCGGCCGGACTATGCCGATGCCCGCAAGCTTCTCAAACAAAAGATCGAGCCCGCGCGTCTGCGCTTGCTGCGTCATTACGCGGCGGCGGCCCGTCGCGCCGAGCAGGCCGGGCAGTGGTATCGCGCCAAGGCCCTGTATGCGCAGGCTGCGGGTTTTTCCACCCGGCCCGGGAAGCTGAGGGAAAAGGCGCGGGCGATGGATGTGCGCATGCGCCAGATCCGCATGGATCGGCTGATCGCCATTCGGCGCAAGGACGATGCGCGCTTGTTGGCGTTGCTCGACCGTTTTGACGTGCCCAAGGGTCTTTCACCGAAGGATGCGCCGTTCCGGCGCGCCCGCGAGGCGGCCGAAGATCGGGTGCTGGCGCGCGCGCGCGCCGCATGGCTGGCCGCGAAACGGGAGTTGCGCGAGGGCTATCCGGAGGTGGCGTATGTGGAAGCCGAGTCCTTCCGTCGTCTGCGTCCGGATGCGGAACAGGGCAAGCGCCTGCTGCGGGAAATACGCAAGGCCCTGCCTCGGGGGGTGCGCATTCCTCCGGTTCGCACGACCCGGCAGTCGGTGCATCGCGTGAAGCCGCCGCTTACGGTAACTGCGAAAGACATTCAGGCGCTGATTCGCCGTGGCGACTGGATCAAGGCGAGACGCTATGCGCTGATTTACCGACGCGAGGGAGGCAAGGGTGCGGAGCGCTATCTGGCCGTCATTGAGAAGCGGATGAAGACCGAGGCCGCGCAGGCCTTCAAGGCCGGGAGTATTGCCTTCCGGTTGGAGAAGCTGGACAAGGCGGTTGAGCACTGGAAACGCGCCGTGGCTCTGGCGCCCCGCAACGACGAATACGTGCAATCGCTCAACCGCGCCCTGCAGTTGCAGGAGCGTCTGCGTATTCTGCGCGAGGAGTCCGGCAGGCCCGACACCGATGCCCCGGCGGGGAAGAAGAAGCCGGCGGCGGGCGGCTGACGTCCTGTGCGCGACACCATCCTGCAACCCCGCCGCAAGACCCGGCCCCTGCGCGTGGGCGGTGTGACCATTGGTGGCGATGCGCCGATTGCGGTGCAGTCCATGACCAACACGCCGACCACCGACATCGATGCGACAGTGGCGCAGATCGCGCGGTTGGCGCGTGCCGGCGCGGATGTGGTGCGGGTCTCCGTGCCCGATCCGGAATCGGCCGCGGCGTTGCCCGAGATTCTGCGGCAGAGCGAGTTGCCGATCATCGCGGATATCCATTTCAGTCACCGGATGGCGCTGGCGGCGCTGGAAGCCGGCGTGGACGGCCTGCGGCTCAATCCGGGCAATATCGGTGAGCGCAAGCGCGTGGAGAGGGTGGTGGCGGCGGCCAGGGAGCGCGGCGTATCCATCCGCATCGGAGTCAATGCCGGCTCGTTGGAGAAGCCGCTGCTGGAACGCTACGGCGAGCCTTGCGCCGATGCGATGGTGGAATCGGCGCTGGGGCATATCCGCATCCTGGAAGACATGGGTTTTCATGATATCAAGGTGTCGTTGAAGGCCAGCAATATTCCGATGACGGTGGCGGCCTACCGCAAGCTGGCCACGCAAGTGGACTATCCGTTTCACTTGGGCATCACCGAGGCGGGGGGGAGTTTCTCGGGCGGCATCAAGTCCGCCATCGGGCTGGGGCTGCTGCTGGCCGAAGGGATTGGCGACACCATCCGTGTGTCGCTGGCCGCCGAGCCGGAGGACGAGGTGCGCACCGGTTTCGAGATTTTGAAGGCGCTGGGGTTGCGGCATCGTGGCGTGAACATCATCGCCTGCCCGACCTGCGCCCGGCAGAAGTTCGATGTCATCAAGACCGTGGCGATGCTGGAGGAGCGGTTGGCGCATATTCACGAACCGATCGACGTGGCGGTCATCGGCTGCGTGGTGAATGGCCCCGGCGAGGTGCGCGAGGCTTCGGTGGGCGTCACCGGCGGCTACCCGGTGCATCTGGTGTATCGCGATGGCGAGCCGGACGGCAAGGTGGGCGCCGAGGAGCTGGTGGACAGGCTGGTGCGGGAAGTGGAGTCGCGGGCGGAAGCCATGCGCCGGGAACGGGGGCCAAAGGCCCGGGGTGGAGGCTGAGCAGACCATGAGCAAGGGATACCGGCGCATACGCGGCGTGCATGACGGGTTGCCCGATGAGGTGCGGCGTTGGCGGCGCATCGAGGATGCGGCGCGGGACGTGTTCGACCGGCACGCCTTTGCCGAGGTGCGATTGCCGGTGTTGGAGCCGACGGCGCTGTTTGTGCGCTCCATCGGCGAAGCCACCGATATCGTGTCCAAGGAAATGTATCATTTCGTGGATCAGGGCGGCGACGACATTTGCCTGCGGCCGGAAGGCACGGCCGGCGCGGTTCGCGCCTGGTTGCAGGCCGGGCTTTCGCGCGCCGGCGCGTCGCGATGGTTTTACATGGGGCCGATGTTCCGCCGCGAGCGGCCGCAGAAGGGGCGCTTGCGCCAGTTTCAGCAGATCGGCGTCGAGTGGCTGGGTGTGGCGGGTCCGGTCGAGGACGCGGAACTGCTGGCGATGGCGCGCGCGTTTCTCGGTCGCCTGGGGTTGAACGACCTGCGGCTGGAACTGAACTCGCTGGGATGCCCCGTTTGCCGCCCCGGCTATCGCCAACGGCTGGTGGAATGGCTGTCCGCGCGTGAAGATGCGCTGTGCGAAACCTGCCGCGAGCGCATTCGCGGCAATCCCCTGCGGGTGCTGGATTGCAAGGTGGAATCCTGCCAGGCGGCATTGCGGAATGCGCCGGAAATGATGGACGATTTGTGCGAGGCGTGCTCGGCACATTTCTCGGGGCTGCGCTCGGCGCTGGAGGCGCTGGATGTCGCGTATGAAGTCAACCCGCGCATCGTGCGCGGCCTCGACTACTACGCCCGCACGGCGTTTGAATTTGTCACCGATCAGCTGGGCGCGCAGGGCACGGTGCTGGCCGGCGGGCGCTACGATGGCCTGGTGGAGGCGCTGGGCGGGCCGGCGACGCCGGCTGTCGGGTTTGCCGCGGGGTTGGAGCGACTGGCGATGTTGCTGCCGGAGGCGGAGCGGGTCGCGCCCGATGTCGGTGTGGTGGCGCTGGGCGATGCGGTGTTGCCCCAGGCCCTGCGGGTGGCGAATGCGCTGCGCGAGGGCGGTTGTTCGGTGGTCTGGTGCGGTGGTGGATCGGCGAAGCGACAGTTTCGGACGGCGGATCGCGAAGGCGTGCGCTTTGTCGCGGTGCTTGGCGAGGACGAGGCAGCCGTGGGGCGGTTGGCGTGGAAGGACATGCGCAGTGGAGAACAGCGCACCTTGACGGTGAACGAGGCGCTGGACGCCTGGCGTGCGGCATTGCGTTCGCCGGCACGGGACATAGCCTCGCGATCATGATCCACGAGGAGCGGATGCGGGAGCTGGCGCGGCTGCGCGCGGCCATCGACGCCGTGGACGACGAGCTGTTGGCCTTGCTGCGGCGTCGCGCCGATCTGGCGGCCGAGGTCGGGCGCGTCAAGGATCATGATGATGCGCCTTACTATGTGCCGAGTCGCGAGGCGGAAATCATTCGCCGCATCCTGGCCCGCAACGACGGCCCGATTTCCGATGCGGCATTGCACGGCATTTTCCGCGAAATCATCGGCGCCTGCCTGTCGCTGGAGAAGCCGCTGTCGGTGGCGTTTCTGGGGCCCGAAAGCACGTTCACCCACGTGGCGGCGCGCAAGCAGTTCGGGGCGGGGGCGCGTTATGTGGCCTGTCGCAACTTCGACGAAATCTTCGACGAGGTGGAATCGGGCCGGGTCACCTATGGCGTGGTGCCGGTGGAGAATGCGTTTGAGGGGGCGGTGACGCACACGCTGGATCTGTTTGTGGATCACGAGGTGTCCATCTGCGCCGAGGTGTTGCTGGGCATTCACCATCATCTGCTCACCCGGGAGCAACGCCTGGAGGATGTGCGGGTGGTTTGCTCCAAGGCGGAGGCGCTGGGCCAGTGCCGGGGCTGGCTGCGGGCGCATCTGGCGCATGCGCGCTTGGAGCCCGTGGACTCCACGGCGGCGGCAGCCGAGCGCGCGGCGGTGGAAAAAGGCTGCGCCGCGATTGCCTCGCTGCAGACCGCCGAACGGCTGGGCATGCCGATTCTGGCGGAAAATATCGAGGATCATCACGACAACATCACCCGTTTTCTGGTGATCGGCCAGCACGATTCGCCGCCCTCGGGCCGGGACAAGACGGCCATTGTGATGTCTGCGCCGGACCGGCCCGGCGCCCTGCATGATCTGTTGGAGCCGTTCCACCAGCGGGGCATTGGCCTGACACGCATCGAGTCGCGTCCCACCCGGCGCCGGATGTGGGAATATGTCTTTTTCGCCGATCTTCAGGGTCATCGCAAGGATGATGTCGTGGCGGACGCCCTGGCGGACGTGTGCGCGATGCCGGACAGCTTTCTGAAGGTGCTGGGCTCGTATCCGGTCGCGGAACCGCTGTAGCATGAGCGTGGACTGGTCGGACCGCGCGGTATCCGCGGCGATGCATTTGAATCCCTACGTGCCGGGCAAGCCGGTGGAGCGGTTGCTGGCCGAGAAAGGGCTGCGCGAGGCGGTGAAACTGGCGTCCAACGAGAATCCGTTCGGCCCTTCGCCGGCGGCGGTGGCGGCGGTGCGTCGGGCGGCTGCCGACATGCACCGGTATCCCGATGGCGATGCGACGGCGCTGAAGGAGCGGCTGGCGGCGCGGCATGGCGTGCGGCCGGAGAATATTTTGGCGGGCAACGGCTCCAACGAGGTGCTGGAGTTGGTGATCCGCGCCTTTGCCGGCCCGGGCGACGAGGTCGTGTTCTCCGGGCGGGGCTTCATTGTCTATCGGCTGGCGGCGACGGCCGCGGGCGCAACGCCCGTGGCCGTGCCGGAGACGGATGGATTCACCCATGATCTGGATGGCATGGCTCGGGCTGTCGGGCCGCAGACGAAGGTGGTGTGTGTGGCCAATCCAAACAATCCCACCGGCACACTGCATGGTGTGGATGCGGTGCAGACGTTCCTGGACGCGCTGCCGCGCGACGTGGTGGTGGTGCTGGATGAGGCCTATCATGAATATGTGGCGCGGGAAACGGGCGACACCATCGCGCACCTGCGGCATCCGGGGTTGGTGGTGTGCCGCACCTTTTCCAAGGCATGGGGGCTGGCTGGGCTGCGCGCGGGCTATGCCGTGGCCGATGCCGGACTGCTGGCAGTGGTCAACCGGTTTCGGGAGCCGTTCAATGTGAGCGCGCTGGCGCAGGCGGCGGCGCTGGCCGCGCTGGATGACGTGACGTGGATGGAGGAGGTCGTGGCCCGCACGCTGGCCGGGCGCGCCCGGATGGAGGCGCGGCTGGATGAGATGGGGCTGCTGGCGCTGCGCGGTCATGGCAATTTTGTGTTGCTGCATCATGCCCGGGCGGCGGATGTGGCTGCCATGCTGGAGGACGAGGGCGTGATTCCGCGCCCGCTGGGCCCATACGGGATGCGGGAATATTTGCGGGTGACGGTGGGAACCCCAGAGGAGAACGCGCGATTCCTCGATGCGCTGTCGCGCGCAATGGAGCGGTTGTGAACTCCGGCATCGGGCGGTTGGCGGTGATCGGCGTCGGGCTCATCGGCGGATC
>CAYVBG010000057.1:0-8809 GCA_964449205.1 uncultured Zetaproteobacteria bacterium
ATGAACCAGCCTCAGATCGAAGATGGGTTGACACAGGGTGTCTCATGCGCGCGCGGCGTCCCCCACCCGCCGGGCCGCCGCCAGCGACCGCCGACGCACGCGCGCGTTCACGCTGGCGATTACCGCCAGCGCCAACGCAAACACCAGCGCCTGCATGCCGCTGGGCGTGTCGCTGTAGCCCGCCAGCACATGCAGCAGGGAACCCGGGAATCCATCCTCGGGCAGCACGGCCGAGAAATCCCACAACGTGGCCACCAACGGCGGCAGCCAGCCGATGGTCACCAGATTGGCCGCTGCCTGCGAGGCCATGCCCGCCGCCAACAGCATCAACAGCCCGCCAATCACCCGAAACAGATGGCGCAACGGCACATGCGCCAATCCCTGATACACCATCCAGCCGGTCAAGGCGCCGGACAACAGGCCAAGCACCCCGCCAACCAGCATGCCTGCGCCTTCGTCGGGCGCGGAGCGCGCCGCGCCAAACAGAAAAAACACCGCCTCGCCACCCTCGCGCATCACCGCCGCCAGCGCCACCACGGCCAGCGCCGTTCTTGGCGCCTCGCCGCTCGCCAACGCATGCCCGACCTCGCGCATGCGGGCGCTCATTTCGCGCCCGTGACGGCTCATCCAGATCACCGTCCAGCCAATCAGCACGGCGGCCAGCGCCAGCACGGCGGCGTTGAAGATGAACTCGCCATCGCCGCTGAACGCGTTTTCCACTTCCTCCATGAACAACGCAAACAGCGCCGCGCCCGCCGCGCCGCCCGCCGCGCCCGCCGCGATCCAGCGCCGGCTTTCGATCATGCCCCGGGTGGCGGCCAGCAACACGCCCAGCACCAGCGCCATTTCCAGCATTTCCCGGAACACGATGACCCAGGCGGAAATCACGCGCTCTCCTTGCCGGCGCAATCGGCGCAGCGACCAAACAACACCAGCTGGTGTCCGGTCATGACAAACCCCTGCCTGCGCGCAACCTCCTCCTGCAACGCCTCAATGCGCGGGTGGCTGAACTCCTCGATGGCGCCGCAACGCGTGCACACCATGTGGTCGTGATGCGACTTGTCCGCCCGTTCGTAGCGTTTTCTGTCGGCCAGCTGGATGCTGGCGATCAGACCTGCCTCCTCCAGCGCGGCCAAACCGCGATAAACCGTGGCGATACCGATGCCCTCGCCCCGCTGCGCCAGCTCGCGGTTGATTTCCTCGGCGTCCCAATGGCGGTTGGAGGCATTGATCAGGTCCAGAATCGCCTGCCGTTGCACGGTCAATCGCTTCATAATTATGAACGATAACCACTATCGGATTCACAATCAACGGCCAACGCACACATTGGCGCCGGAGCTACGCGGGCTCCCCCTTCTCATGCGGCTGCTCCAACAGCTCGTCGCGCAGCACCCGCACCTCCGGCGGCGCCTGGATACCGATTTTGACCTGCGAGCCCTTTACGCCCAGCACCTCCACCCGCATGTCGTGGCCAATGGCCATCGCTTCGCCGGTCTTGCGCGTGAGTATCAACATGTTCGCCTCCAATCCATGCCAGTCACAAGCAAGTTTCGGGCCGCAACACGCCGGCCACGCCATGGACGTCGCCTGGCCGCATGCGCTATCCTGATGGCATGAAGCAAGGCATCCTGCCCGCAGGCGAGGCGTTTGGACGGGCCGTGCGCTGGCTGGCCCGGCAGGAATCGCGCACGCCGGCGACCATTGAAGCCGCATGTCGAAGATTCGACCTCTCGCCGATCGAGGAAGATTTCCTGATGCGCCATTTCCTGTCGGAACAACCCGCCCGTCCCGGCCCGATGAGCAACAAAGGGCGTTCGCGCGTCTCCAATTAGCCGCGTCGCTCTTCGAACACCTGCCGGTATTCCGGCCGGCGCCCCAACCACAGGCGCGTCAGGGCCCGCGCGAGACGCTGCAAACGAAACAGCAGCGCCACCATCACCAACGAGGAACCGACCTGGAACCACAGCACGCCATACCAGCCACGATTGATGACTTCGGCGAAGGTGAAGAAATACACACACATCAACAGCCCCATCGCGGTGCCCAGCACGGTGGCGACGCAGGACTGAACGCGCTCCACATGCGCGCGCGGATCCCGTCCTGTCATGTCAGTCCGCCCCGTCCAGACCGAAGGCGGCATGCAGCGCGCGCACGGCGCGATCCACGACCTTCTCGTCCACCACCACGGTGATCTTGATTTCACTGGTGGTGATCATCTGGATGTTGATGCCCTCGTCAGCCAAGGTCGAGAACATCTTCCGCGCCACCCCGGAATGCGAGCGCATGCCCACGCCGATGATGGACACCTTCGCCACCGTCGCATCCCCCTTCACGTCGCGCGCATTCATCTTGCGGCACACACCCTCCAGAATCCGCATCGAGGCGGAAAAATCGCCGCGCGGCACGGTGAAGGTGATGTCGGTCGTGCCTTCTTCGCTGACATTCTGCACGATCACATCCACGTTGATGTCCGCATCCGCAATGGGGCCGAACACCTCGCTGGCGATGCCGGGATGATCGGGAATGCCGCGAATGGTGATCTTGGCCTCGTCGCGGTTGTAGGCCACGCCGGTAATGCTTGCTCGTTCCATGGTCTCATCCTCGCTGGTCACCCGTGTGCCGGGCACATCCTCAAAGCTGGAACGCAGGTGAATCGGCATGCCGTGCCGCATGGCCAGCTCCACGCTGCGGTTTTGCAGCACCTTCGCGCCCTGGGAGGCCATCTCCAGCATCTCCTCGTAGCTGATGCGCGCAATCTTGCGCGCTCCGGGCACGATGCGCGGGTCGGTGGTGTAGATGCCGTCCACATCGGTGTAGATGTCGCACACATCGGCCTTCAGCGCCACCGCCAACGCCACGGCCGAGGTATCCGACCCGCCACGTCCCAGGGTGGTGATGTTGCCCGACTCGTCCACGCCCTGAAATCCGGTCAACACCGGCACCTCGCCCTCGCGCAATCGCGCCAGCAACCGCGCGCTGTCGATGCGCTGGATACGCGCGCGCGAATGCCGCGAATCGGTCAGAAAACCGGCCTGGGCGCCAGTCCACGAACAGGCGCGCACCCCCCGCCGCCGCAGCTCGATGGCCAACAGCGCCGCACTCACCTGCTCGCCGGTGGCGACCAGCGCATCCAGCTCGCGCGCCGGCGGATCGTCCGACAACTCGCGCGCCATGCCGATGAGACGGTTGGTCTCGCCGCTCATCGCCGACACCACAACCGCCGTCTCGTGGCCGGCCCGCACCGAACGCTCCACCAGCGACGCTGTGGCGCGAATCCGCTCCAGACTGCCCACCGAGGTGCCGCCAAACTTTTGAACGACGCGCATGCCTACTGTTTCGCCCGCACCGTGGCGATGGACACCTTGCCCATGCCGAGCTGCCGCAGCACATCCAGCGCCCGCACCACCCGCTTGTGCCGGGCCTCGGCATCGGCGCGCAGCACCACGCGCATGTTCGGATCGCCCTTGGTGGCGTTCAGGATGCGCTTGCGCAGATTCGCATCGGACACCGGCTCGTCGCCCACATAATAACGGCCGGCGGCGTCGATGCTGATGACCACCTCCCGGGTTTCGTGCAACTGCTCTTGCGAATGGCTGGCCGGCAGCTCCAGCTTGAGACTGCTGGCCACCTTGAAGCTGGTGGACACCATGAAGAAGATGAGCATCAGAAACACGACATCCACCAGCGGCGTGATGTCCACCGTCACATCGCGCCGGGCGCGCTTGCGCAATTGCATCAGAGCGCCTGCCGTTCGCCTTTCAGCAGTTCAACGAAACGCAGCGCATGCTGCTCGATCTCCACCACGAAACGATCCACCCGCGCCTCGAACAGGCGGTAGGCCACCAGCGAGGGAATGGCGACCGTCAATCCGGCCGCGGTCGTGTTCAGCGCCTTGGAGATGCCGCCGGCCAGCACATCCGCCTTGCCCACGCCCTCGACGGAAATCACCTGAAACACCTCGATCATGCCGATGACCGTGCCCAACAGGCCCAACAGCGGCGCGATGGCCGCAATCAGACCCAGCACGCCGATAAAACGCTCCAGATGCGCCACTTCCTGCCGGCCGGTTTCCTCCAGCACCTCCTTGAGCACCGGTCGCGACACGCCGCGGTTGTTCAATGCCACCCACAGGATGCGCCCCATCGTGGAGGCGCTGCGCTGGCAGATGCCCAGCGCCTCCTTCACATCGCCGCCACGCACCGCCTGTTCAATTGCCTGAATGTCCCGCTCGGGAATCACCACCGCGCGCCGCAGACTCCACGCGCGCTCGAAGATGATGGTCAGCGCCAGAACAGAGCAGCCCAGCAGGACAAACATCACCGCGCCGCCCTGCATCAGAAATTCATACACACCCACCTCCATGTTCCGGCGCCATTGGATTGCAATCCGGCAAGGCGGAGCCCCGCCGGCGCGATGCATGGTCGATCCCCGCCGACCGCGCGGCGCGGATTATAGGCGCGATGACCGATGGAAGTCACCATCGCGCCGCCACGCGCGCCGCCCATGCGCGGCGTTCGGACCCAGCCGGCGCGGCATATCGCCACACCGGCCGCGCACCCGACACATCCACCAGCACCGCGCCGTCGGCCGTGTTCGCCAACGCCGCGTCCGCCCGCCGCCAGCGCCGCACCACGTCGGGCCGCGGAAAACCGTAGCGGTTGCCGCGCCCGGTCTGGGCCACGACCAGAACCGGCCGGATCGCATGCACCCACGCCGGCGTGCTGGACGTGGCGCTGCCATGATGCGGCATCAGCGCCACCGCGTGCGGGCGCACGCCATCCCGCACCAGTTCGCGCTCGGCCTGGCGTTCGATGTCGCCCGGCAGCAGCAACCTCGCGCCGCCCGGCAACGTCAGCGACAGCACCAGCGAGGCGTTGTTCGGGTTGGCCGGTGCAAAACCGCGCGGCGGCCAAAGCGCCCGCACCCTCGCCTCCCCCACATGCATCGCATCGCCGCGCGCCAGCCAGCGCACGACCGCGCCCTTCGCCCGTGCCTTGTCCGCCAGCGCCCGCAGGGCGAGATGCCGCCGCGCGCGCGGCACATCGGGCAGCCAGAGCTCGCGCACATAATTCAGCCGATCCACCAGCGAGGCCATGCCGCCCATGTGATCGGACTGGGCGTGGGTCACCGCCAGCACGTCGGCATGGGTCAGGCCCATCGCGCGCAACGCGCCAGCTGCGATCACACCGCCATTGAACCGGCTGCCCCGGCGGCCCGGCGCATCCACGGCCAGCACATGGCCATCCGGCAGCATCAGCGCGCTGGACGCGCCCTGCCCCACATCCCAAACGGCGAACACCGCATGCGCCGGCGGCCGCTCGCGAATAACCGTCGCTCCCCACACCAGCAGCGTCGCCGCAGCCAGCAACGCCGCCCGCCGCCGGCGACCGCACATTGCCTGTCGCCCCGCCAGCGCCAGACCGATCGCGCACGCCCCGGCCAGCCATCCGGGCGCGGGCGTCGTCCAGATCACCGCGCCGGGCAGGGATGCAAACCAGCCAAGCGCGGCCAGCGTGCCGTCCACCGCCTTGCCGGCCAACCCCAACACAATCCCGCCTGCCTCCACCATGCCTGTTGCAGCCAAAAACGCGCCGGCCAGCGCCAGAGGCAAGATGACCGCGCCATAGAGCGGCACCACGGCCAGATTGGCCGGCAGGCCATAGAGCGGCAGGCGCCCGAACACCTGGGCCGTCAGCGGCAACGTGACCAGACCGGCGGCGGCCGTCACGCCCGACAGACCAAGGAACCAGCGGCGAACGCGGAACCACCGCCCGGAATCCGGCGGCGCGCCCGCATCTTCCGGTCGCATCCATGCCAGAATGGCGGCCGTGGCCGCGAACGACAGCCACAGCGACAACGATCCGGCGGACGCTGCATCCGTCAGCAGCACCAGCATCAAGGCCGCCAGCAGCGTGTTGAGCGGCGGCGCAACCCCTCGCATCCACCAGGCCGCCACGCCGCCCGCCAGCATCATCAGCGCCCGGCGCGCCGGCAGCGGCCAGCCCGCCAGGGCGACATACATCGCCGCCAGCGCCAGCCCCGCCAGCATGGATGCGCCGCGCACCGGCACGGCGATGATCCAGCGCTCGCGCCGGGTCAGCAGCCACCACGCCAGCGCAAACCCGAGTCCGGCCGCCATGCCCGCATGCAGCCCGGAAATAGCCAGCAGATGCATGGCGCCGGTGTCGGCGAACAGCCGCTCCACATCCGGCGGCATGCCCGAACGATCGGCCAGCGTCAGCGCCGCCAGCACCCCCCTCTCGTCCGGCGGCAGTCCGGCCAGCGCCCGGCGAACCCGCTCACGGGCCGCCTGCCACCAGTCGGGCGAGCGCCGGATCAGCCGCACAGACCCGCGCGCGCCGCCGATCAGCGCCACATGCCGGTCGAAACACCAGGCGCGAAAATCGAAACTGCCGGGATTGCGATGATTGTAGGGCCGATGCCAATGCGCGACCGCCTCGATCGCATCGCCGGCGCGCAGATCGCGCGCGGCCTGCCCATGCACATACAGCCAGGCGTCGCCCGCAAGCCGGCCGTCCGTATCGGGGGAAGCGGCCACGCGCCGCACCCGTGTCAACCACAATCGCGCATACCCCGGCCCGCGCCGCACATCCACGACTTCGGCGCGCACGCGCACATCGCCGGTCAGCCAGGCGGCATCCGCGTGCGCAAACCGCGCGTCCCACACCAGGTTCGCCCCGCCCCAGGCCAATCCCGCCAACAACCATGCGGCAGCAACCCTGATGCGCCGCAACAGCAGCAGCGCCAACGCCAATCCGGCAATCCACGGCAACCAGGCCACGGGCGCGGCGTCCACGCGCGCCAGCGCCACCCCCGCCGTCCAGCCCGCCGCCGGCGCCAAAAGCGGCAGGCGACCCCCGGCGCTCAAGCCGCAGGCCAGGCCACCCGGCCGCGTATCACCTGATCCTCGCCCAACATCCGCCGGCTCACGTCCACCAGGCGCGGCGCTTCCTCCACCCGCGCCACGCCGCCGCCATCCAGCAAACCCACTGCCTGTCTGCCGCCAATCAGCACCGGCGCCTGATACAGCACCATTTCATCGGTCAGCCGCGCATCGAGAAACGCCGCGTGCAACATGCCGCCGCCTTCCAGCAACACCTCCCACCGCCCTTCCCCGGCCAGATGCCGGAGCACGTTTACCAAGCTGTCCGCGCACACCACGTCCACGCCCGCATCCCGCCAGGCCCCGGCGGCCCCGCCCTCGCGGCGCACATACAGGCGCGACGGCGCCGCGCCGTCCGCAATCCGGTAGCCGGAATGAAACGGCGGCGTGTCGAAACACAGCACGCATCGCAGCGGAGGATCGCCGCGCAACGGCGCATCGCGCACGGTGAGCGCCGGATTGTCGTGCATCAGCGTGCCCGCGCCCACCAAAATGGCATGGCTGGCCGCACGCAGGCCGTGGGCATGCCGGCGGGACTTCTCGTTGCTGATCCATTGCGAATGCCGCGCGTGCGTGGCCAGCTTGCCATCGAGCGAAATGGCCGCCTTGGCCGTAACCCACGCGCGCCCCAGGCGGTGATAGTGAAGAAACCCGCGGTTCAGGGCGTCCGCCGCGTCGCGCAGCACTTCCGACATCACCTCAACGCCATGCGCCGCCAGCAGCTTGCCTCCGCCCGCCATCTTCGGGTTCGGATCGGGCGACGCATACACCACGCGACGGATGCCGGCGCGCAAGATGGCGCTGGTGCAGGGCGGCGTGCGCCCGTGCGACGCACACGGCTCCAGCGTGACATACAACGTCGCACCCCTCGCCCGCGCGCCCGCGGCCGCCAGCGCTTCGACCTCGGCATGCGGCTGCCCGGCCCCCTTGTGCCAGCCCTCGCCGACCACCTCGCCGTCGGCGACCGCCACCGCGCCCACGGCGGGGTTCGGGTGGGTTCGGCCCACGCCCTTTTCCGCCAGATTCAGCGCCCGGGCCATGAACCGCTCGTCCACGAAGCGGTCATGGCCGGTCATGCCGCGCCCTCCCCGGCGGGCGCGCCGCCGTCAGTGCTGGTGGCTGCCCGGGCCATGCACATGGCCGTGTTCCAGCTCTTCCGGCGTGGCCTCGCGCACGCTCACCACGCGCACGTCGAAGTTCAGCGTCACATCCGCCAGCGGGTGGTTGCCGTCCACCGTCACCTCATCGCCGTTGACGGCGGTCACGGTGACGATTTCCACGCCTTCCGGCGTCTGGGCCTGAAACTGCATGCCCGGCTCCAGCCGTTCCACGCCGCCGAACAGGGCGCGATCCACGGTCTTCACCAGCGACTCGTCCCGCTCGCCATAGGCCTCGGCGGGCTCGATGCTCACCTTCAGCGCATCGCCCGCGGACTTGCCTTCCAGCGCCTTCTCCAGGCCCGGAATCATGTATCCGATGCCGTGAATGTAGGCCAGCGGCTCCTGGCCGCTGGACGAATCCAGCACCTCGCCGTCGTTGTTGGTCAGGGTGTAGTCGATGGCGACCACCGTGTGTTTGGCTACTTGCATTGCTTGCTCTCCATATCCATGCAGGCACGGCCTGCGTAATGCGGCCACGCTGACACATTCCCCGCGCGGCGTCGAGGGCCGCAAACAAAATATAGATGACACAAAACGGCATCGTGTGTATAATGTAGCGGTTATTTTCTTCGATCGGCTGCCCAATGCACCATCACAAGTCGGGATGCGCCGTGGGGGAGGATCAAATGGCGCATGTTCTGAAACGCATTCTCAAGATTGTCTTGGGGCTGGTCGCCATTGGCTTTGTCGGCTTCATTTCTGTCGCGTTGATCAATGGCTATGAAGCCAAGTCTTTCAAACAGGA
>CAYVBG010000058.1:0-8744 GCA_964449205.1 uncultured Zetaproteobacteria bacterium
CCTGATGCTGCCATTGTGGCGCAAGCACGGGCTGGCAGGCGTGATGCTGTTCGCCACGCCGGCGGATGGTCGGTCGACGGCCGCCAACACCACCTTCCGGCTGGCGGCCTCGCACCTGAATGTCGCCCTGCATATTCTCGATGAATACGAATCGCTCCAGCAAGCCGCGACGCTCGACCCGCTCACACATGCGTTCAATCGCCGTTTTCTGGAACACAAGCTGGAAAGCGAAGCGGCGCGCTGCAAGCGGGCCGGAACGGGCTTTTTGAGCTGCCTGTTTCTCGACATGGACGATTTCAAACCGGTCAACGACCGCTTCGGGCATGCAGCCGGCGACGCCGCATTGTGTCATCTGACCGACATCGTCCGGCAATGCATTCGCGGCTACGACACCCTGGCCCGCTACGGCGGCGACGAATTCGTGGTGCTGATGCCCGTTGGCCCCGGTGAGGACATCGCAAACGCGCATCGGGCGGCCGAGCGCATCATCGAACGGGTGCAAACCAGCCACGTGCCGCACCACCCCGAACTGCGGCTCTCGGTGACCATTGGCATGGCCACCCAGTCATCGGACACCGTGGACGCCCGGCGATTGCTGGCGCGTGCCGACGAGGCGCTCTATCTCGCCAAGAACAGTGGCAAGGGAAGACTGCGCCACATCATGGACTTTCATATCGCCTGACCGGTCGAGCCCGCCTTCATTCCCCCGCAAGACACAGACCGCAGCATCGGCGCCGGCGCATCCAGTCGCGCCAGTGTCAGACAACCGCCCCACACGCAGCCCGAATCCAGCCCCAGCACATGCGGCTCGCCGGTCACCAGACCGCGCGCGGCCCAATGACCGAACACAACGCGGCACTCGCCCCGCCAGGCCAGGTGCCGATGGGCGAACCAGGCATCCTCGCCGGGCCCCGCCTCACCGGCTCGGTTGCGCCAGTCGAACACGCCATCGGCGGTGCAATACCGGCTGCGCGTCAGCGCCGCCACGGTAAACAGGTCGCGCATCAGCGCTCCCGCCGACTCCGGAGGGTCACGGCGCGGAAACTGCTGCGCATGCACCTGGCGAACGAATTCCCGCCATTCATCCCCCCGCAACCGCGCCTCGACCCGCCGGGCGCGGGCGCAGGCGAGCTCCAGCGTCCAGTGCGGCGCAAGCCCCGCATGCACCATGCACCAGCCCAGATCCCGATCCCGATGCAGCAGCGGCCGACGGCGCAGCCAGTCCACCAATGCATCCCGGTCCGGCGCATTCAACACCGCATCCAGCGTATCCCGACGATACGGCGATTCCCCCGCCACCTGCCCCAACAGGTGCAAATCATGATTGCCCAGCACGCAAACACAGGCATCACCCAGCGAACGCAAGAATCGCAACACGGCCAATGAATCCGGCCCGCGATTGACCACGTCGCCCACACACCACAGCGTATCCCGCGCCGGATCAAAACGCGCCTTCTCCAACAGCCGCATCAGCGGCGCATGGCATCCCTGAATATCGCCAACGGCGAAGACGCTCATGCCCGCCGCATCAAAAACACCCGGCGTCGTGTTGCAGCAATCCAGTCACCCGCATTCCCTCCCCGAAACTCACGACTTGCAGCACCCGACAACAGGCGTGCTCGCTCTCCACGCCCGTTGGGCAAAACCCTACCAAAACCGCGCTGAAGTTTCGCGCTCCAACCGTCCCCAACCTCCCGGCGGCAAATCCACCCGCACGCACAAGCCGCCCAATCCATCCGCCTCCGACGCCGTTCGGAAATCGATCGCGCCCTCGTGAGCCTCGACGATCTCGCGCACGATCGCAAGCCCCAAGCCATGCCCCGGGCGGGTTTCGTCGGCGCGCGCGCCCCGCGCCATCAAGCACTCCAGCGAGCGGGCATCCAGCCCCGGGCCGTCGTCTTCAACGCAAATCCGCAAGCCCTCGCCCGACGGCCGGACGCTGCACCGCACACGCGACCGCCCCCATTTCGCCGCGTTGTCCAACAGGTTGCCGATCAACTCGAGCATGTCTTCCCGATCCACCGGCAACATGCCCTCCGGCGCATCCACCTCGATCCGCACACGGCCATGCGCCAGCCCCACCACCCGCGCCAGTTCGCACAAATCGGCCTGCGGCTCCGGCCATTGCCCGCCGGGCGCACGCCCCGCCGTGCGCGCCCGCGCCAACTCCCGCTCGATGCGTGTTTCCATCTCGCGCAGACGCCGGCGCACCATGCGCCATGACTCCGCCGTCGGCTCATGCTCCAACGCATTCAGCATCGCGGCCATCGGCGTTTTCAGCGCATGGGCCAGATCGCCCAAGGCATGGCGGGAGCGCATCAGCCGCTGGCGAATCAACGCCGCCAGCCGATTGATCTCCTCCACCAGCGGCGCGATCTCCTCCGGCGCATCCGCGCTGACCGCCTCGATCTCGCCGCGCTCCAGGCGCCGCAACTGGGCGCGAATCTGCCCCAGCGGGCGCAAACCGTATTGCACGATCCAGCCCTGAAGCACAAGCAGGGCCACGATGGCCGCCGCCGCGAACAACAACAAATGCCGCTGGAACGTCCCCGCGCTGCGCTCCGTGTCCGACGCATCCTCGGCCGTGCGCAGCTCCACCCGCCGCCCGTGCCAGTCGTACACGCGCGCGAACAGCAACAGGCGTTGACCGGCGGGGCCGGCGACATTGCGCGCGATCCCGCCCGCCGGAACCGGCGGCGATGGCAGCGCGGCATCCCACAGCGAGCGCGAACGCAGCGTCTTCCCGCCGGCGCGCAATTCGAAATAATGCCCCGAAAGCGGCCGCTGGTAGATCACCGGAACCCGCCCCCAATCCAGCTGGGGGCCGTCCGCCCGCCACGACAGGGCCGCCAGAATCGCCTCCTGATCGTGTTCGAGGCGGGAGAGCATGGCCTGCTCGGAGAGCAGCGTCACCTCGCGTCCGATCATCCAGGTCTGGATCAGGAAAAACACGGCCAGGCTCCCGGCCAGGCTGAAGGTCAGCCGCCGCCCGAGCGAATACCCGCGCCGACTCACTCGCCCGCGCCCGCCTCCGGCGGTTGCAGCGCGGCGCTGTTCAGGAAATAGCCCTGCCCGCGCCGTGTGCCAATCACCGCCTTGCCCAGCTTGCGGCGCAGGCGGCTGACATAGACTTCGATCACATTGCTTTCCTTTTCCTCGTTGAAGTCATACACATGCTCGATCAGATGCGAGGGGGAAAACACGCGGTCGGGATGCAGCATCAGGTAGCGCAGCATCCGGAACTCTGTGCCGGTCAGCCGAACGGGTGCGCCATCCATCCGCGCCTCCTGCCGCGCCTCGTCCAGCGAAAGCCGCCCGATCGCCAGGGCCGGCGTCGAGCGGCCCGATGCGCGCCGCACCAGGGCCTGCAAGCGGGCCAGCAGCTCCTCGACATGAAACGGCTTGGTCAGGTAGTCGTCCGCGCCGGCGCGCAATCCCTCGACCTTCTCATGCCAGGCACCGCGCGCGGTCAGCACCAGCACCGGCGCGCCCACGCCCTGCCCGCGCCAGCGCTTCAGCACCGTCAGTCCGTCCATTTCCGGCAAACCGAGATCGAGCACGATCACATCGTAGGGCTCGTTGCCGCCGAGAAACAACGCCTCCTCGCCATCCGGCGCGGCATCCACCGCATAGCCCGCCTCGCGCAGGCGCGCGGCCAGCGTCTTTCGAAGCTGCGCGTCGTCCTCGGCCAGCAACAGGCGCATCAGTCCGCCTCCTCGCGCAAAATCGCGCCGCTGCGCGCATCCACCTCGACCTCACGCACGCGCGAGCGCGCATCGATCAGCTCCAGTTCGTAATACACCCGGTCTCCGCGCGATTTCATCTCCACCTCCAGCAACCGCCGACGCTCGATGCCGGCCCGGTGCAGGATGACTTCGAGCGGCAGAATCTCGCCGCGCTCGCGCAAGATCCGCGCCTGCTGCCAAACGACAGGCGCAGCCCCGCCTTCCACGCGCGCCGCGCCTTGCGCATCCCCATGCGACATCTCTCCGGCCGGCGCGGGCGGCGGCAACACAATCAGCGTCAGCCAGCCCGTCATCAGCCAGCCCCAGGACGCCCGCCCGCAAAACGGCATCAATCCTCCCAGCGCCCGTAGCCCGGAATCCGCACGCTGTCTTCGTTGAAGAAACCGCGCTCCGCGCCCGTATGGCAGGCCGTGCAGTTGGCGAACGATCCCACCTTCGGGTTGCCTGTCACCATGCGCGGCGGAATCTCGTGATGCGCGCGGCGAAAGAAGGCCGTGCCGGTGAAGCGAAGCGGCGCATCGTCGCCGATCGAACGCAGAATACTGCGGCTGAACCGATTTGGAAGGCGATCCGCCGCATGGCCGCGCAGGAAACGCTCGATCGCCTCGCGTTCATCCGGCTCCAGCGAGGCGTCGTCCCCGAAATGGCGATTCAGCGAGGCCATGATGCGCGACCACGAACGCTCCGGCAGCATCCCCGGCGGATAGGCGAAATGGCACGAACCGCACTCGCTCCGATACAGCCGGTTCGGCGGAACCGGCAAATCCGCGCTTCGCCGCCAGAAGCCGCCCTCATGCTCCGATTCGCCTTCCTCGTATTCACCCATGCGTCCCCAATCGTCATCGTCCGTCCAGCCCAGTGTGGCAAAGGACGCGCCAAGGCACAACGCCAGCACCATGGCGCCCATCCGGTTCATCTTCGCATGCATCATTGACCTCCCAGAAATATCAGAATATCGCCTTTTTCCTGTGGTGTGCAGATACGCCCCCATGTCCAGCGACAGTTGCGACGAAACCATTTTTCGATCTTCGCAGTGTCCGAAAGACGACCGGGGCTGACCGATGGCGCCATCGGTTCGATTTCCTTGCCGGTTCGCACATGCTGTCCGGGATTGCGCGGATCGTTGGTGTGGCATGTCGTACAACTCACCCGGCGTCCCAGTTTGCGCTGCACATGCGTGGACTGCCATAACACACGGCCACGCACCGCATCGAACGCCCCCGCCCCCTGTTGCCGATATCGCATCAGCAAGTCGTTCACCGCATCGCTCGCCCATGCAGGCGCAGCAATCGGAAAGCAAGCCAGTAAGCACACGCACGGCACCAACCGGCGCCACGTCGTCCAGTTCATTCATCACCCCCAACATTCAGCATTCGTTTGCGACCGGTCAGCATCGCCCAAACCAGGTTTTCGTGCAGCAGCAAGCTTTCCACCAGCACACCGGTCAGATGCACGCCCACCAGCCAAGGCAACATCTCGCCAACCCACGCATGCCAGTCCGCAATGCGCGTCTCCCATACAAAGGTCGCCTGTACACCCGCGAACGGTCCGATGCCCAGCTGCAGGCCCATCACAACCAGCCCGCTCAGCCACATCCATCCAAGCGCCGCCAACAATGCGAACACCATTATCGCACCCAGAGGCGGGTGCCCATACACCGGAAACGGGTTCCCGTGAAACAGCCTCCACGCATGCGTTGCCAGCGTGCGGGTGGAAGGCATAAAATCCGTAAACCGCGCATACCGTTCACCCCAAACGCCCCAGAACATGCGGAACATCCACAGCCCGCCAATTGCAGCGCCAGCAATCAGATGAACATTCAGATTGCCGTCATGGCTCCACCAAGCAGTGCCAACCGCCATCACCAGCAGCCAGTGAAACATACGCAACCACGGATCCCACACCACAACTTCAGATCGAGTGCTTTTCGCTCTTTGCATGCGGCGCATTGTCGCCATCGTGCTGAAACCAGCATGAAAAACATATATGATATTCGCAATATACTGATATTATTGCGTCAGCCGCTTCCGGGGCTGGCACTTCCATGCCCGACATCCGCGGGTCAAATGCAAGAACGAATCATGCCGACATGCCAGCGCGGTGAACCGTCACACGAAGGTTGCCTCGCTTTCACGCCATCCGCCGCAAGCCTTCGAACAAATGCAACGCAGGCCCCGTGATGGGGCCTGCATCGTTTTCCGCCTTCAGCCGGCCTGTTCCGCTCCTGCCGGCGCGGCCACCCAATCCGGCACGGCGGCCAGCGCCGCAGCCAGCTTGTCCGGCTCGCTGCCGCCGGCCATCGCCAGATCGGGCTTGCCGCCGCCCTTGCCGCCGCAGGCTTCCGCCACCGCGCGCACCAGATGCCCGGCATGGAATCGATCGGTGAGATCGGGCGTGACACCGGCGACCAGTTGCACCTTGCCGCCCCGCTTCTGGCCGAACACGATCACGCCCGATTTCAGCTTCGCTTTCGCCTTGTCCATGAAATCGCGCATATCGGCGACATCGCGCACCTCGGCGGCCAGCACACGCACGCCGTCCACTTCCACCGCCTGCTTGATCAGCGCATCCAGCTGACCGCTCGCCGCCTTGGCGCGCAGCGATTGCAGCTCCTTCTCGGCCTGCTTCAGCTTCGCCTGCACGGCGCGCACGGCCTGCGCCGCATCCGCGGGCTTCGCCTTCAACAGCGCCGCCGCCTCGCCCAGCGCGGCCGCATCCGCCGCGAAGGAGGCATACGCGGCCTCGTGCGTCACCGCCTCGATCCGGCGCATGCCTGCAGCCACGCCGGCTTCGGCCACAATGCGGAACAGGCCGATATCGCCGGTGCGGGACACATGCGTGCCGCCGCACAGCTCGGTGGAGAAACCGGCGGAGACCACCCGCACCTCGTCGCCGTATTTCTCGCCGAAGAGCGCCATCGCGCCGCTGGCCAGCGCTTCTTCCTGCGTCATCAGCTTCGTTTCGACCGGATCGTTGGCCCAAATGGCGCGGTTCACGCGCCGCTCGATCTCCGCCAACTCATCGCCGCTCAGGCCCTGATGATGGGAGAAATCGAAGCGCAGGCGCGCAGGCTCCACCAGGGAGCCGGCCTGCTTCACATGGCTGCCCAGCACCTGCCGCAGCACCGCATGCAGCAGATGGGTGGCCGTGTGATTGCGGCGGATGGCCTCCCGCCGCGCCGCGTCCACCGCAAAGCGCGCGGTTTCGCCGGCGCGCACCACGCCCCGGCTCACCCGGCCGATATGCACATGCACATCCGGCAGCGGTTTTTTCGTGTCCGTCACCGTGAACACCGCGCCATCGGCGGTGACGATCTCGCCGGTGTCGCCCACCTGGCCGCCGGACTCGCCGTAGAACGGCGTCTGGTTCGCCACCAGCCAGCCTTCCTCGCCCTCGGCCAGTTGCGTCACGGCCTCGCCGTCTTTCAACAGGCCGGTGATCGCGCCTTCGGCTGCAAGCGTCGCATAGCCCAGAAACTCGGTCGGCCCGTGCTGCTCGCGCAGCGCGAACAGCGCCTTGGGCGCGCGGGTTTCGCCGGAGCCGCCCCAGGCCGCGCGGGCGCGCTGGCGCTGCTGCTCCATCGCGCGCTCGAAGCCTTCCATGTCCAGCCCGATGTCGCGGCCCTTGAGAATGTCCGCCGTCAGATCGAGCGGAAAGCCGTAGGTGTCGTAGAGCAAGAACAGCGTCTCGCCGGGAATCACCCCGCCGGCGCCCGCGGCCTGCGCCGCTTCCTCGACGAGCTTCAGCCCCTTGTCCAATGTGCGGATGAAGCGCTCCTCCTCGATGCGGATCACCTGCGCGATATTCGCCTGATTTTGCGCCAGCTCGGTGAAGTGCTCGCCCATCTCGCGCACCAGGGCCGGCACCAGCCGGTGAATGAAGGCCTCCTTCATGCCCAGCAAACGCCCGTGCCGGCAGGCGCGGCGCAAGATCCGGCGCAGCACGAAGCCGCGCCCCTCGTTGGAGGGCAGCACGCCGTCCGCAATCAGGAATGACACCGAGCGCAGATGATCGGCCAGCACCTTCAGGGACACATCCTGCGCCGCATCCTCGCCGAAGCGCACGCCGGTGATCTCCGCCGCCGCATCGATCAGATGGCGGAACAGATCGATGCGGTAGTTGTCGTGCGTGCCCTGCATGACCGCGGCCATGCGCTCCAGCCCCATGCCGGTGTCCACGCTGGGCTTCGGCAGCGGCGTCAGCGCGCCGTCCGCGTCGCGGTTGTATTGCATGAACACCAGATTCCAGATTTCGACGAAGCGGTCGCCATCCTCTTCCGGCGTTCCGGGCGGGCCGCCGGGCACCTCCGGGCCGTGGTCGTAGAAGATTTCCGAACAGGGGCCGCAGGGGCCGGTGTCGCCCATGCTCCAGAAGTTGTCCTTCGCGCCGATGCGGGCGATGCGGTTTTCGGGCACGCCGATTTCCTTCACCCAGATATCCCAGGCTTCGTCATCCTCCTCGAACACGGTGACGAACAACCGCGCCGGATCGAGCTCCATCTCGCGGGTCAGGAACTCCCAGGCCATCGCGATGGCCTCGCGCTTGAAATAGTCGCCGAAGCTGAAGTTGCCCAGCATCTCGAAGAAGGTGTGGTGACGCGCGGTGTGGCCGACATTCTCCAGATCGTTGTGCTTGCCGCCGGCGCGCACGCATTTCTGGCTGGAGGCCGCGCGCGCATAAGGCCGTGTTTCATTGCCCAGAAACACATTCTTGAACTGCACCATGCCGGCGTTGGTGAACATCAAGGTGGGATCGCCATGCGGCACCAGCGAGCTGGACGGCACGATCTCATGCCCCTTGCCCGCGAAATAGTCCAGGAACCGTCGTCTAATCTCCGAAGTCTTCACCCGTATCCTCCGCTTGCTCGTTCAGGCAGCGCAGGATGGTAGCAGCATCGAAGCCTTTGTTCCGCAAAAAACGGGCCAGCCGCTGCCAGGCCCGTTCGTCCCGATGCCGCAACCGATGCGGATCGCGCCGCGCGATGAGCGCGCGGCAGGC
>CAYVBG010000059.1:0-8636 GCA_964449205.1 uncultured Zetaproteobacteria bacterium
GGCCAGAACAGCGAGTTCATCATCCAGACCGCGGGCGGCGACTTGCTGGCGCAGGACAATGTGGCGCGGCATCTGGCGCGGGGCGGCGCGGGGCCGTCGGGCTTCCCGACCATCGTCGTGGAAGGCACGAACAACGTCGTGCAGGGGCTCGACCGGGGTGGGGAAATCGGCGGTCTGCTGGCCATGCGCGACCAAAAGCTTGCGGGCTACATCGCCAGCGTGGACAGCATCGCGGCCAACCTCGTCTTCGGCGTCAACCAACTGCACGCCAGCGGCGCGGGGCTGACGCTGGCGGCCAACATCACCAGCGGCCAGCCGGCCGCCAATCCGGCCGGCGCGGTGGATGCCGACCCGAACATCCCCTTCGCCAGCCAGATTGTCAGCGGCGGCTTTCGGGTGCATGTCTACGATGCGGCGGGCAACCCCCTGACGCCCGGCGGCACGCTGATCAACATCACCGCCGGAACCACCACCCTGAATGATGTGGCCGCGCAACTGAACGCCGTGCCCGGCATCTCGGCCAGCGTGGACGCATCGGGGCGATTGTCCATCACCGCCGCCGCCGGCAACACGGCAGGCTTCAGCGACGACTCCAGCAACTTCCTGGCCGCCTATGAAATCAACACCTTCTTCCGCGGCCGCGACGCCGCCAGCATCGCGCTGGATCCGGCCATCGCGGCCGACGCCAACCGTATCGCCGCCGGTCGCATCGATGCGACCACATCGGCGCGCCCGCCGGGCGACAACAGCGTGGCACTCGCCATTCTGGGCTTGCAGAACAAACCCGTGTCGTTCGACGGCACGACGGCGGCCAGCCTGCATGACCGCGCCACGGGGCTGTCCACCCGCTACGGCACGGATGTGGCCACGGCGAAGCAGAATCGCGCCTTTCGCGCGGCCGAGGCCGAATCCCTGCAATCGCAGCGGCAGGCCGTATCGGGCGTGAACATGGACGAGGAACTGATTGCCATGATGAAATACCAACGCGCCTGGCAGGCGGCGGCGCGCGTCATCCAGAGCACGAACACGATGCTCGACTCCCTGATGGGCCTGATCCGGTGATGCCATGCTCACGCGCGTAACCGGCACAAGCCTCTACGACACGCTGTTGTCCGGCATCCGCAAGCAGCTGGACATCCAGGCCCGTGGCAACGCCCAGGTCGCTTCCGGCAAGCGATTCCAACGACCGGCGCAAGCGGCGCTGGACTACAAGACCTCGCTGGATATCCGGCATGCGCTGAATGGCGCGAAAACCACGCTTGCATCCATCAATGTCGCGCGCACACGGCTGGGCGTCAGCATGAACGCGCTCAACAGCATGCGGCAGATTTTGGTGCGCGCCCGGACACTGGCCGTGCAGCAGGCTTCGGCCACCGTCGGCGCGGCCGAACGCGCCGCAGCGGCGGTTGAGGTGCGGCATCTCCGCGACCAGTTTCTGGACCTGGCCAATCAGCGACTGGAGGGCCAGTCGCTGTTCGCCGGCACCGCCGTGGATGCGGATGCGTTTGTCCGCGACCCTGTCACCGGCGTCATCAGCTACAACGGCAATACGCAGGATCGCACGGTCGCACTCACGCCGTCGCGAACCGTGGTCAGCAACCTGCGTGGTGACGCGCCGGCCTTCTCCCAGGCGTTCGCCGGCTTGCAGGCATTGGAAACGGCGCTGAATACGAACAACGTCGCAGGCATCCAGTCCGCGCTGGGCCAGCTGAACACGGCCGGATCGGGCATCACCGACCTGACCGCCGAGGCCGGCGCGCGCATCCACTCGCTCGATCTGCAACAACAAGCCTGGGACGACATGAAGCTGACCATTGAGAAGCGCATGAACACCCACGAGGGCGTGGACATCGCCGCGACCGTCAGCCAATTGCAGCAGGCCAGCACGGCCCTGCAGGCCGCCTACAGCCAGGTGGCGTCGTTGCGCAATCTGTCATTGGTGAACTTCCTGCGATGATGGTACTGAAGCGAAAAATCGGCCAGTCCTTCCATCTGGGCGAAGACATCAAGGTGACGGTGCTGGATGTGCAAGGCGGACGCCATGTGCGCTTCGGCATCGAGGCACCGGCCGAGGTGCCTGTGCACCGGATGGAAATCTACGAACTCATCCAGCGGGAGAACCGCGCCGCCGGTGGTGCGATGGACTGGTTCGCCCGCTTGGGCAATGCGGAGGACGACCATGAGGCATGAAGCGCAAACGCAGCACGACGCGCAGCCCGGCGAGGACGATCGCCCGTTTCTGTTCCCGCAGGGCATGGCCGGCTTCCCCGAGGCCCGGCGTTTCGGTTTCCTGTATTCCGGTCATGGCGACATTGCCTGCATGCAGTCCCTGGATTGCCCGGAAGCAGCATTTCTGGTGACGGTATGGGACGACGAACGGCTGGGGGCACCGCCCCGGCTTTCCCCCGAACAGGCGGCATGCCTGCATCTGGCCGAAGGCGAAGCGCCGCTGTGGATGCTGGTGCTCAACCCCTTTGCCGATGCCGAATGGATCACCGCAAACCTGCGCGCGCCGCTGGCCATCAACATGGAGGCGCGCATCGGCATCCAGTGCGTTCGGCCGGAGCCTGAACTGGAGCTGCGCCACCGCTGGACGCGGCAACCGCCGAAACCGTCCGCCATCTGACGCATCCCTCCTCGCCGACCATCCACGTTCCGTCCGTGCTCCCCAAACACAAGCGGGAGCGGCATCGCATGGATCGGAGAGACATGGCGCCGGAACGCAAGACGATCATTCCCCAAACCCCGAAGACGCGGCGGGAACATGATGCCGCCACCGCGCCACGGCAGATTCATCCGGGCCACGCAGCCTGCTAGCATCCGCATCATGAGCTCGCTCAGTCTGGACAAAACCCTCATCGCTGTCATCAAATCCATCCGGCGACGCGCCCCCGACATCTCCGGCCGTCATCTGGATATCGGCAGCGGCACCGGCGCACTGATACGACGGCTTCAGTCCGAATTCGATCTTCACAGCCATGCCTGCGACTACACCGACAGGTTCATGGAAATCCGCGACCAACATGTGGATATCCTGGATCTCAACACCGATCGCCTGCCCTACGACGACAACGCATTCGACCTGGTGACCTGCACCGAAGTCATCGAACACCTTGAGCATTACCGAATGATCCTGCGCGAGGCAAGGCGAGTGCTCCGCCCTGGCGGCTTGATGGTCGTCACCACACCCAACATCCTGAACCTCAAATCCCGCATCCGCTTCATGACCACAGGATTCTGGAATCTGTTCGGCCCGTTGCATGTTGGCGAAACCGCCATCGAAAGCACCGGCGGTCACATCACGCCTGTTTCATGGTTCTATCTGGCGCATGCCATGATGGATGCCGGATTCGACGAAGTCCGCTGCGAATTTGACAAATACCAGCTTTCGGCCCTGCCCTGGCTTGCGCTGCTGTATCTGCCCATACGCCTGGCCGGCGTGCGCGCATTTCATGTGGAACGCACCAAATACCGCACCATCGACACCCACAATGCGCCGTTGATCCAGCCCATCAACAGCGCAGGCATGCTGCTGGGTCGCACCATTGTGGTCACCGCGACCAAACCCGGAGGAACGGCAGGCCGGGCTTGAAGCCGCGCGTTTTCCTGTTGCAATACGGCCATGAACCATCCTCACGCCAGCAAATGGCGCCAGCATCTCACTCTGGATCTGCCCTCTCCGCAATCCGGCTGCGTGTGGATTCACGCCTGCTCGGTGGGCGAAGTGGCATCTATCGCGCCGCTGGCCAAGGCGCTGCTTGCGCGCGGCGCGCCGGTGCATCTGACCGTGGTCACACGCACCGGGCATGCCCATGCCCGCGCGCTGTTTGGAACCGGCGTGGGACTGTCGTGGCTGCCGTGGGACATACCCGGGCTGATGGCGCGCTTCGTCCGTCATCTGGCCCCCCGGCTGCTCCTGCTTGCCGAAACCGAGTTCTGGCCCGGCATGCTGGCAGCCTGCCACAAAGCGGGCGTACCGGTCGTCGGCGTCAACACCCGCATCTCCGACCGCTCCTTTCCGCGTTATCGCGCCACGCGCCGATTGTGGCAACACTGGTTGCAACCCGTGTCGCTGTTTCTGGCGCAAAGCGAAACGGACGCCGAACGCTTGCGCGCCATGGGCGTGAACACCGCGCGCATTCAGGTGTCGGGCAATCTGAAATACGCCGTTGCACCGCCCGACGTGGACGCATCCGCGCTGCGCCGACAGCTGGACGACACCCTGGCCCGGCCCATTCTGCTCGCGGCCAGCACGCACGAAGGCGAGGAGACCGCATTGCTGGACATGTGGCCCGCCTGGCGGCATATCCGTCCTGATCTGCTGCTCGCCCTCGTGCCGCGCCATCCCGAACGATTCGACGCCGTGGCGCGCATGGTGGAAACACGGGGGCTGACACTGGCCCGCTGGTCGGCCACGGAGCGGCCGGCGGCCGATGTCGCGCTGGTGGATGCCATGGGTGTGCTGGCAGGGCTTTACACCATCGCGGACCTCGCATTCATCGGCGGAAGTCTGGTGAATGTCGGCGGACACAATCCGCTGGAAGCCGCCATTTGCGGGCGCGGTGTGGTGACCGGCCCGCATGTGCAGAACTTTCGGGCCGTGATGCGGGACATGACGCGCGCGGGCGCGGCCATCGTGACAAAGGATGAAAACGACCTGGACGCGGCCGTGCGCCGCCTGCTCACGCACCCGGAGGAGCTGGCGCGACTGAACACCCATGCCGCAAGCTTCATGCGCGACAAGTCCGCCGTGCTGGCACGCACGATGGAGGCCATCGAACCCTACCTGCCTCCCGCCGCCCGACCAAACGCATGAGACTCGCGCACCGGATCGAACGCATGTGGTGGCAATCTTCCACGCCACCGGCATGGTTGCGCGCCGCCAGCCGCGCATACCGCGCTGTCAGTCGCCGGCATCTGGCGCGCCGTGCCGCACGCGCCGCCGTACCGCCCCTGCCGCTGATTTCGGTGGGAAACATCACCGCAGGCGGCAGCGGCAAGACGCCGTTCACACTCTGGCTGTGCGCCGAGCTGAAACAGCGGGGATTCCGTCCCGTCATCCTCTGCCGGGGCGACGGGGGGCGACTGATCGCGCCCCGGCTGGTTCGGCGGAACGACAGCGCAACCGACATCGGCGACGAGGCGCTGATGATGGCCCGCGCCTCGGTCGCTCCGGTGATTGCCGGACGCGACCGCCTGGCCGGCGCGGCTCTGGCCGTGGAACACGGCGATGTCATCGTGCTCGACGACGGATTTCAGTATCGGCAACTGGCGAGGAACTGCGACATCGTGCTGGTCCCGGTTGAGGGCGTGGGCAATGGCTGCCTGCTGCCGGCGGGTCCGCTGCGCGAGCCGGTGGACGCGCTGACGCGCGCCGATATCGTCGTGCGCACCGGAACGGCCGAACCCGGACCGCTGACGACCGGACGGGAATGGCGCTGGCAACCGGTCGTCGCCCCGCCCCGGCAGATCGCCGGCCCGTCGTCGCCCGCACCGAAGGCCGTGCTGGCGGTCTGCGGCATCGCGCGACCGGAACGATTCCTCGACACATTGGTCGCCTTCGGTATTGAGGTGCGCGGGGAAGCACGGTTTCCGGATCATCATCGCTACACCGTCCACGACGCGGCGCGAATGGCGGCGCATGGCCTGCCGGTGATGACGACGGACAAGGATGCGGTGAAGCTTGCGCCCCTGTGGCCGGGCCATGCGCCGCTGTGGACGCTGCCGCTGTCGGGCCAGGGCGAGGAAGGCTTGCCGGAGGCCATCATTCAGACCATGCTTGCGCGTCGCAAACAGGAGGCATGACCATGCTGGACAAGGAACTGCTGGAGATTCTGGCCTGTCCGCAATGCAAGGGACCGGTGGAATACAACAAGAATCAGGATGGACTGGTCTGCGAGTCCTGCCGGCTGGAATATCCGATTCGCGACGACATTCCGGTGATGCTGGTGGACGAGGCGCGGAAACTGGACGACTGAAGTGTCCGCGACGTGGCAAATCGCGCTGCTGCGCAGCCTGTTCCGCATGCTGGCGTGGCTCCCTCCGCGCTGGACAGGCGCGGTGGGAGCGGGAATCGGGCGGCTGGTGTTTTACCTGCACCGCCGGCGACGCATCATCGCGGTGCGCAACGTCACGCGCGTCCATCCGGATCGCGACCGTCGCTGGCGCCGGCGTATCGCGCGCGAATCCTTCGCCGAACTCGGCCGCACCGTCATGGAGCTGCCGCATGTGTTTCTGCGTCCGCGCGACTTCCTGCTCTCATGCGTGAACGTGGAAAACGAGACGCTGCTGCGCGAGGCGCTGACCGATGGCCGGGGGGTGCTGGTGGCCGCCTGCCATCATTCCAACTGGGAGCTGGGCGCGCTGATGCTGTCCATGCTCGGTTGCGAGGCAGATTGCCTCTACCGCCCGTTGCGACATCCGGTGGCCGACACGGCGCTGAAACAGTGGCGCGAACGTTTCGGCGCGCGGCTGCATGCCCGCCAGAAGCCTGTCAAATGGCTGCCGCGCGCACTGAAGCGTGGCGGCTGTGTTCCGTTCATGATCGACCAGCACATTGCCGACGGCGTTCCCGCGCCGTTTCTGGGGCATCTGGCCAACACGCTCACCCTGCCCGCCGCCATCATTCGCAAATATCACCCTGCGGTGCTGGGGGTGGCCTTGCTGCGGCATGGCCGGGCGTTTCGCTTCACGCTGCGTTTCTGGCGCATCACACCGCCAGCACACGCCCCCACTTCCGACGCGGACACATTTCATCTGCTCGCCGCCATCAACCGGAGTTTCGAGGCCGTCATCGGCCAGCGTCCGGAGCTGTGGCTGTGGAGCCACCAACGATGGAAACTGCTGGAGGAACATCCGGACATCGCCGAGGCCGTGCATGGCACGCCATAGCGCCATCGGCAAGGCGCGTTGGCTGGCCGCCCAGAAGGCATGGCTGGATCGCTGGCGCATGCCGAACATGCTGGATCGCGAATGCGCCCGCCTCGAACGCGACTACGCGCCGCTGTTGCGCAATCGCGCCGCGCCCGACCGCAAGGACACCGCCATCCTCGACCTTGGTTGCGGCCCCGCCTGCCCGGCCCGCTTGATCGAAGGCGGCCACAAAACCTGGCTGGATCCGATGCTGGACGATTTTCGCCGCCTCTTCCCGGGCCGGCTGCCCCGCGGGCGACATCTGGCCACGCCGGCCGAACGGATTCCCGTCCCGGACAATGCCTTCGACATCATCGTGTGCGTGGATGCGCTGGATCGTTTCATGAATCCCGAACTGGCGCTGCATGAAGCGGAACGCGTCATCCGCCCCGGCGGCGTGCTGATCGTGGGCTTGCCCACCTTCCCGAAAACGCTGGTGCGCGCACGCCAGGCCACCGAGCGATTCCTGCCCGCGCTGCGCAACGAAGCCCATCCCTATTCCTGGGCATTGAGCGGCCTGCGCAAGACCCTGTCCCGGCATTTCGACATCGTGGAAGAACACGCGCTGCCCGAAACCAGTCCCGCTGACGCACGCCTGCTGGGACGCGAATACGCGATGATCTGCAAGCCGCGCGCCTGAAACACCGCCCCCCGTGTCGCACACCTGCCGTCATCTGGTCTTGCAACCACCCAACTGGCTGGGCGATGTGGTCATGGCCCAGCCGGCCATGCGCGCATTGATCGAGATGCTGGAACCGGCGCGCACCAGCGTTTGGGGCCGGCCTTGGCTGAAGGATGTGCTGCCATGGCTCAATCTGCCGGGCGCTGCATTCGCGCCGGAGATGCCGCGTCGGGCCGATATGGCCGTCATGTTCCCCAACAGTTTTCGCGCCGCATGGATGGCCTGGAAGAGCGGCGCGCGCCGGCGCGTCGGATTCCGGGGGCAGTGGCGACGCGCGCTGCTCACGGATGCGCCCCGTCCGCGCATCAATCTGATACGCGAGCATCACCGCGATTACTATCTTGATTTGGCGGAACAGGCGGGCGCGGCCATTCGCGAACGCAAGGTGCGACTGGTTGCGCCAAAAAACGCCATCGCCTCCGGCCAACGATTGCTGGCCGCGCACGGACTGTCGCCCGCGCGCACCATTGCCATCGCGCCAGGCGCGCAATTCGGCGGCGCCAAGCGTTATCCGGCTCGATCCTGGGCATGCGTGGCGCGCATGCTGACCCACCGGGGCTGGCATCTGGTTATCGTGGGCACATCGGCCGAGCGCGACGCCGGCGAAGAGGCCATACGCATGGCCACGGGTCCGGCATGGAACGCAGCCGGGGAAACGCGCTTGGGCGAGGCGCTGGATATCCTGGCCGCCAGCCGCGCGCTGGCGTGCAATGACTCCGGGCTGATGCATGTCGCCGCCGGACTGGGGCGGCCGGTCGTCGCCATCTTTGGCGCCACCGACCCGGCCCGCACCGCGCCCTCTGGCCCGCATGCCCGCGTATTGTATCGCCCGGCCGCTTGCAGCCCCTGCCTGCAACGGGAATGCCGCACGCCCGGACAACCGTGCATGGCCAATGTGCTTCCCGAGGATGTGGCCAGCACCTGCCTGGAAATGCTGGAGGCACAGCCAAACGCATGAGGCTTCTCATTGTCAAGCTCTCGGCCTTCGGCGACATCATTCACGCCCTGCCGGCGCTCGAAGACCTGCGCGCACGCCCGGAAC
>CAYVBG010000060.1:0-8320 GCA_964449205.1 uncultured Zetaproteobacteria bacterium
GGTCATGTTGGCAAACAAACGCACAGCCAACGTCACAGGTCTGGCCAGAAACGACAACATCTCGATGGGCACGACCAGCGGCAAAATGAACACCGGCACGCCCCGCGGCGCGAAGGCGAGAAAGAATCGCCACCCGTGCAGACGCAGGCGCAGCCAGATCGTCCAAGCGAACACCGAAGCCGCCAGCGTGCCGGTGATGACAATCTGGGTGGTCGCGCCAAACACTCCCGGAGCAATCCCGGCCAGATTGCTGGACACGATGAGCGTGAACAAGGTGAACATCGCGGGCACGAAGCGTTCCGCATGCCGATGCGAGATGTTGCCATGCACGATGTCGCGCACGAACCCGTAATACACCTCGACCAGAAGCTGCACGCGCCCCGGCTCCAGCCGGGGCCTGCGCAGGGCCCACGCCAGCACCAGCGCGAAAAGCAGGCAGGCCGTGAGCATCACCAGCGAGGCGTTGGTCAGCGACACATCCACCCCGCCTACACGCAGCGGCAGCACACGATGCACCTCCATGCCCCGCATCAGATCCATGCTCATCGTTTCCCTCCGCCCCTGGCGGTGTCATCTCTGGCCAAACCCATGGCATAATAAAGATTGATGAACCCCGCAATCACACCAAAAGCGCCAAACAGCAACAGCAACCACGGCCGCGTACCCAACCACCGATCCAGCCAGTATCCTGCACCCAGTCCAATCACCGTCGATGCGACAATCTCCGCGCCCACCCTCAAACCCCAACGGTTTCCGGCATCCGGCGTTCCGGCTCGATATTTCATGGCCTGCCTCCGCCACCATTATAGCCGGCCCGCGCCGTTATGGAGCGGCAACCACAAAAAAGGGGCCGCAAATGCGGCCCCTGCGACAGCGTTGCATCCGTCGTCAGTGCTTTTTCTTCTTCTTGAGCCAGGCCAGACGCTGGGCCAGCACGGCCAGCTCGGCCTCCGCCATGGCCAGATCGATGTCGGCCTTCTTCGAGGCCAGCTCTTCTTCGGCCTTGCGCTGGGCGGCGAGGATTGCGGCCTCGTCCATATCCGCGGCGCGCTCGGCGGTGTCGGCCAGCACGGTGATCATGTCCGGCTGCACCTCCATGTAGCCACCGGAAATGAACACCTCGTCCACCTCGTCATCACTCTTGGTGATGCGCAACTCGCCCGGAGCCAACTGCGTGAGCAGCGGCGCATGCTTGGGCAAGATGCCCAGCTCGCCGGCCGCGCCCGGCGCGACGACCTTCTCGGCCTCGCCGCGATACACCTCGCGCTCGGCCGTGGCGACCAGCACCTTGATCGTGCTCACCCCTTGGCCTCCATCTTCTCGGCTTTGGCCACGGCCTCTTCAATGCCGCCGACCATATAGAACGCCTGCTCCGGCAGATGATCGTATTCGCCATCGAGAATGGCCTTGAAGCCCTTGATGGTCTCCTCCTTCTTCACATACACGCCCGGCGAGCCGGTGAACACCTCGGCCACGTGGAACGGCTGCGACAGGAAACGCTGAATCTTGCGCGCGCGCGCCACGATCAGCTTGTCATCGTCGGACAATTCGTCCATACCCAAGATGGCGATGATGTCCTGCAACTCCTTGTAGCGTTGCAGGGTGCGCTGCACACCGGTCGCCACCTCGTAATGCTCCACGCCGATGATCTTGGGATCGAGCTGGCGGGAGGTCGAGTCCAGCGGATCCACGGCCGGATAGATGCCCAGCTCCGCAATCTGGCGCGACAGCACGATGGTCGAGTCCAAATGGGCGAAGGTGGTCGCCGGCGCCGGATCGGTCAGATCGTCGGCCGGCACATACACGGCCTGGACGGAGGTGATGGAGCCCTTCTTGGTGGAAGCGATGCGCTCCTGCAGGCGCCCCATTTCCTCGGCCAGATTCGGCTGGTAGCCCACCGCCGACGGCATGCGGCCCAGCAATGCCGACACCTCCACGCCGGCCAGCGAATAGCGGTAAATGTTGTCAATGAACATCAGCACATCGCGACCCTCGTCGCGGAAATACTCCGCCATCGTCAAACCGGTCAGCGCCACGCGCAGGCGGTTGCCCGGCGGCTCGTTCATCTGGCCATAGACCAGCGCCACCTTGTCCAACACGTTCGATTCCTTCATCTCGTAGTAGAAATCGTTGCCCTCGCGGGTGCGCTCGCCCACGCCGGCAAACACGGAATAACCGCCATGCGCCTTGGCGATGTTGTTGATGAGCTCCATCATGTTCACGGTCTTGCCCACGCCGGCGCCGCCGAACAGACCCACCTTGCCGCCCTTGGCGATCGGGGCCATCAGGTCGATCACCTTGATGCCGGTCTCCAGAATCTCGGTCGCTGGCGACAGCTCCTCGAAGGTCGGAGCGGCGCGGTGGATGGGCCAGCGATCCTCGGAGGGCACGTCCGCGCCCTCGAAATCGATACCCGTCCCGAGCACATTCATGATGCGCCCCAAGGTGGCCTTGCCAACCGGCACCTTGATGGCGTCGCCGGTGTCCTTGACCTCCATGCCGCGACGCAAGCCATCCGTGGAACCCAAGGCGATGGCGCGCACAGTGCGGTCGCCCAGATGCTGCTGGTTTTCCAGCGTCAGCCCCGCCTCGTCAATGACCAGCGCATTGTAAATGGCCGGCAAATCGCCCGACTCGAAGCGGACATCCACCACGGGACCAATCACCTGTACAATCTTTCCAACATTCATGTTTCCGACCTCTCCAGTTCAGATGCGTTTCTTGAAACGGTAGCCATTATTGCGCCGCGGCGCTGCCCGCCACAATCTCCGCCAGCTCCTGCGTGATCGCGGCCTGTCGGGCCTTGTTGTAAGTGATCTGCAAATCCTTGACCAGGCTGTTGGCATTGTCGGTGGCGCTCTTCATCGCCACCATCCGCGCCGATTGCTCGCAGGCCTTGTTCTCCAGCGCGGCATGATATACCAGCGCCTCCAAGGAGCGGCGCAGCAATCCATCCAGCACATCCTTCGCTTCCGGCTCGTAGATGTAGTCCCAATAACCCGGATGCGAAGGCTCCTCGCTCGGCGGGCACGGGAGCAGCCGTCGGATTTGCGGCTTCTGGGTCATCGTGTTCACAAACTCGCTGTAAAGCAGGTAAACCTCGTCGAAATACCCGTCCAGATACTGCTCGATGGCCAGATCGGCAGCCCCCAGAATATCGGTCAGTTCGGGCGTGTCAGGGATATTTTCCACACTGCCGGCCACGGTCACGCCCGCCCTGCGCATGAACGCGCCGCCCCTGCGTCCGATGTTGACGACCTCCACTTCGGCCTGTTGTTCCCGGACGAACTGCACCGCCTTGCGCAGCGCATTCGTGTTCAGGCCGCCGCACAGCCCCTTGTCGGTGGTGACCAGCACCAGGCCGACGCGCTTAACCTCGTCGCGCGCCACAAAAAACGGATGTTTGTATTCGGGATGTGCCTGCATCAGGTTGGCAATCACCCGCTGAATGCCTTCGGCATAGGCGCGCGCGTCCAACACACGATCCTGCGCCTTGCGCATCTTGCTCGCGGCCACCATCTCCATCGCCTTGGTGATCTTGGCGGTGTTCTGGATGGCCTTGATTTGCCCCCGTATTTCCTTGGCCGATGCCACGCCTTGCTCTCCCCGGAACCTTAGTAGGTGCCGTTGGCCTTGAAGTCGGCAATCGCCTTCTCCAGGCCCTCCACGGCTTCATCGGTCAACTCAGGCTTTGCATCCAGCCCCGCCAACAGATCCGCGAAATTGGACTTCAGATGCGCCTGAAACGCCTTTTCGAAATCGCGCACCTTGTCGGCCGGCACGTCATCCAGATGCCCGTTGTTCAGCGCATACAGGCTGGCCGTCATCTGCGCCACCGTCATCGGCTGGTTCTCGTCCTGCTTCAGAATCTCGGTGGCGCGCTTGCCGCGCTCGATCTGCTTGCGCGTCGCCTCGTCCAGATCGGATGCAAACTGGGCGAAAGCCGCCAGCTCACGGTATTGGGCCAGATCCAGACGCAGACCACCGCCCACCCTCTTCATCGCCTTCGTTTGCGCCGCGCCGCCCACGCGCGACACCGACAGACCCGCGTTCACCGCCGGACGCTGACCGGCATTGAACAGACCTGTCTCAAGGAAGATCTGACCATCGGTGATCGAAATCACGTTGGTCGGCACGAAGGCGGACACGTCGCCTTCCTGCGTCTCGATGATCGGCAGCGCGGTCAGCGAACCGGTGCGTCCCTTGACCTCACCCTTGGTGAACTCTTCCACATACTGCTCGCTGACGCGGGAAGCGCGTTCCAGCAACCGTGAATGCAGATAGAACACATCGCCCGGATAGGCCTCACGCCCCGGAGGACGACGCAGGATCAGCGACACCTGACGATAGGCCCAAGCCTGCTTGGTCAGATCGTCGTAGATGATCAGGGCGTCCTCGCCGCGGTCGCGGAAATACTCGCCCATCGTGCAGCCGGTGTAGGGCGCCAGATACTGGAGCGCGGCAGACTCGGAGGCGCTGGCGGACACAATGATGGTGTGCTCCAGCGCGCCATGCTCCTTGAGCGTGCGCACCACATTGGCCACCGTGGACGCCTTCTGCCCGATGGCGACATAAATGCAGGTCACGCCGGTGTCGCGCTGATTGATGATGGTGTCCAACGCGATCGCCGTTTTGCCGGTCTGGCGGTCGCCGATGATCAGCTCACGCTGACCGCGCCCGATCGGGATCATCGCGTCAATCGCCTTGATGCCGGTCTGCAACGGCTGATCGACGGACTTGCGCTCAATCACGCCCGGCGCAATCTTCTCCACCGGATCCTCAAGCGTCGCGTTGATCGGGCCCTTGCCGTCGATGGGCTGCCCCAACGCGTTCACCACGCGCCCCTTCAGTTCCGGCCCGACCGGCACGGAGAAGATCCTGCCGGTGCACTTGACCTGATCGCCTTCCTTCAGGTGCGTATACTCACCGAAGATCACCGCGCCGACACTGTCTTCCTCCAGGTTCAACACCATCCCCATGGTGTCCCCGGGGAACTCCAGCATCTCGCCGGCCATCGCGTCCGACAGACCGTGAATGATGGCCACGCCATCGCCCACGCTGATGATGCTGCCGACATTCGCATCGGCCGCACCGGCTTCGAAGCCCTTGATCTGCTCCTTGATGATCGAACTGATTTCCGCGGTATCGAGTTTCATGTCTGTATCCTTACCTCATTGTTTGCAATTCAACCAAAACTTCGCCTGCCTAGGCCACAATGGCGCGCCGCAGACTTTGCAGCCGCGTGCGCAGCGAATAATCCATCTGCCGGTCGCCGACACGAACCACCAGTCCGCCGAGGATGGACGGATCCACCTCCACATCCAGCCGCACCTTGCCGCCCAGCGACCGTTCCAGCGCCGCAGCCACCTTTTGGCGGGTTTCCGCATCCAGATCAACGGCCGAAATCACCCTGGCCTCGATCTCGCTGGCCGCCTGCCGCGCCATCTCTTCGACCAGCCCGGCGATCTCGGGCAGCAATTCAGCCTTCCCCCGCTCGCAGAGCAGGCGCACCAGCCGATCGATCTCCGGCGAGATCTCCCCGCCCGCAGCCTCGGCAGCCTTCAGCATCGCAGCCGCCTTGTCGTCCGGCGCAATGCGCGGCTCAGCCAGCATGGCGCGCACGACATCCACGCGGGCCACGGCCGCCACGGCGCCCAGCGGCTCACGGACTCTCGCACCCTCCTGTTCCAGCTCAAACAGGGCACGGGCATAACGTCGGGCTACGGAACGATTGCTCATGCGTGCCCAATCTCCTGCCCGACGACCTTGTCGATCAGCTTCGCATGACGACCGGCATCCAGCTCGGCATCGAGAATGCGCTCGGCAGCCATCAGGGCAATGTCCGCGACCTCCTGACGCAACTGCTGGCGGGCGCGATTCAGTTCCGCCTGCACCTCCTCGCGAGCCGAATCCACAATCTGCTGCGCCTCGGCACGGGCCTTGTTGGTGACTTCCTCTTCGATCTCGGCCGCACGCTTCTCGGCCGCGGTCAGGATTTCCTGCGCCTTGCTCCGCGCATCCTGAAGCTGACGGGCAATCTCCGCTTCGGCCTTCGCCTTCGCTTCCTTGCCGGCATCCGCCGCCGCCAACCCCTCGGCGATCTTCACGGCACGTTGCTCCATCAGGTCGTGAAGCGGCCCGTAGAGATACTTCTTCAGCAGGGCCAAGAGCGTCAGGAAAACGACGATCTGCCCGATGAATGTCAGGTCAATGCTCATTGAGTCACCTCGTCAGCGCGTTCGGTTTCCGCTCCCGATCAGCCAAGGAACGGGTTGGCGAACAGGAACCACAGCGCGAACGCCATGATGATGAACGGGAAGGACTCCATCAGACCGGCGAAGATGAACATGTTGAACATCAACTGCGGACGCATCTCCGGCTGGCGGGCAATGCCTTCCAGCGTCTTGGACGTGATCAGGCCCCAGCCGATTGCCGAGCCGAGCCCCGCCGCCGCCAGAATCACGCCGACCGAGATGGCCGTCGCCGCGGTGATGATGGTGTGTGCATCCATAGTGCTTCTCCTTTTTGTGCTTGTGTTTGAACTTGACTCAATGCTCCGCCGGCTGGTGTGCGATCGACAGGTACACCACCGTCAGAATCATGAAGATGAAGGCCTGCAACAGACCGATGAACATGTGGAAGGCCGACCATCCCAGCCCCACGAAAAAGCCGGACACCATGCCAACCGCGCCACCGCCCAGCAGCAGGAACGCAATCAGCAGAAAAATCACCTCGCCAGCGAACATGTTGCCAAACAGCCGGAACGACAGCGACAATGGCTTGGCCAGCTCCTCGACCAGTTTCAGAATCAGATTCAGCGGAATCAGCGCCACGCCAATGAGCTTGACGAGCGGATTCTTCGCCCCCAACAGCAGCGCCGCAAACGGCTGGAACAACAGCTCCTTGATGAAATGCGCCGGTTTGAGCTTGAACTCGTAATACAGGGTCAGCAGAAACACGCACACCGCCATCGCGGCCGGCAGGTTGAGATCGTTCGTCGGCACTTGCCGGTAATGCTCCAGACCGAACAGCCCGGCCACATGATGCGCCAGAAACGCCGGCAGGATGTCCAATGTGTTGCACAAAAACACGAACACAAAGATCGTCAGCGCCAGCGGCGCAATCAGCGGATTGTGGACGGGGAAATTGTCCTTCACCGTGTCGTCCACGAAACCAATCACCGACTCCATGAAATTCTGCGCGCCCGACGGCACACCATCGGTCAGCCGGCCACCCAGCCATTTGGCGAACAGAACCAATCCTGCCGCCACCAAAATGGTGGTCAGCATCGTATCCAGATGAATCTGCATGAACGGGTTGGACTCATCGAACTTGTAAGTCCAATACTGCAGATGCTCCGCAATGCCCCCGCTGTGCGCTTCCTGTGCCAACGCTTCACTCCCTCATTTGTTCCGCTTTCGCATTCATCGCGGCGCGTCTGGCATCCAGCGCCGCAACCGCGAACATCACCACCTGCGCCAGCAGCATGCCGGCCGCCACCAGCAACAAGTGCAACCCCAAGCCCCAAGCCAGCACCAAACCGGCCAACACGCCCAGAAACCGCCAGACAGCGCCCGCATACAACAGCCGCTGCCCCCGCCGGACTTCCGTCACGGCCGCCTGTGAGACGCGCCGCGCCAGAAAATAACCGCTAACCATGGCCAAGGCCACCCCCCAAGCAAAGGCAAGCATGCTCATCATGCCCAGCCAGAAGGCGATGCCAAGACCAACCCACAGCGCGGCGACGGCCTGCCACAGCCAGACGCGCCCGATCCCCTCGATCATCCGCCGCGACTCCGGCAATTCCGCGCACGACGGCGGGGAATCAAATCTCCAGCGCCCCTTCGCCGTCGCGAACAGGCGCCCGTTTCACACGTCGGGGAACCACCCCTCCCCGCGAAAGGCGGCGATTTATACCATCGCGCACCCGCCAGTTCAACACCCAATCGAGCATGGCTATTCGGAGCAACATCCCGACCGCTAGCGCCCATAGACCGACTCCAGCCCCTCCAGGTACCGATCCAGTCGCGTTTTCCCCTCGCCCACGCCCGCGTCCGGATCCAGCCCCAGCTCGAGCAGACAAGCCCGTGCGTATGCGCGCCGCTCGGCCAACGTCAGCCGCCCCCAGTCCGCTGCATCCACCCAGCCATCGCCGGTCTTGTCGAACCGCGTGTCCGCCGTCGGCGCCGGCCTGTTGTCCGGCCCGGCCGCCAGCGCCGGCACCATCCCGACCGCCAGACAACCCGCCAGCGCCAGCAAGGCGCACGCCCGAACGACCGCCATCAATAGCGGTAATGCTCCGGCTTGTAGGGGCCTTCCA
>CAYVBG010000061.1:0-8292 GCA_964449205.1 uncultured Zetaproteobacteria bacterium
AGCGTGCGGCTGGAAAACGACGCGATGTAGAAGTTCGCCGGGCCGGTGCGCCCGAGTTCCGCCACGCGGCGCTCCACCACCTTGCGAATCACATACAGCTTGCGCTCGAACGCATCCTGATCGGCGCAGTTTGCTCCGCGCCCGACGAACACCTGCCGGATGACCGGCTCGCAGGATGTCACGCTCTCGGGCAGATCGGCGCGTTCGGCATCGGTCGGCACATCGCGCCAGCCCAACAAGCGCTGGCCTTCTTCTGCGATCGTCGCCTCGATGATGCGCTCGCACTCGGCGCGGTAGTCGGCGTTTTGCGGCAGGAACAGCATGCCCACGCCATAGTCACCGGCGGCCGGAAGCGCCACGCCGCCATCGGCCATCACCGGCCGCAGAAAGTCGTCCGGAATCTGAATCAGGATGCCCGCGCCGTCGCCTTCGCGCGGATCGGCGCCGGTGGCGCCCCGGTGGGTCAGGCGCAGCAGGATCTCCAGGCCCTTCTCGATGATGTCGTGGCTCTTCCGGTTCTTGATATGGGCAATGAACCCGACGCCGCACGCATCGTGCTCGAACCGCGGATCGTAGAGTCCCTGACGGGCCGGAAATGCGGGATGTGCTGTCAACGGGTTCATGCCTGCTCCTCGTTGTGTCGCGATTTGAAGGAACCTGGCGCGCGGCGCGCAGGGCCGCGCAATATAGCGAAACAGGCGGCGATGCTCTACCCCGAAACATGCCCGGCGGCGGTCGCGCTCGCCGCGGATGGACAAGGCTGAAGTCGGGGCGATTTCCCGCGATAAGACTATGGATAAACGACCCCCGCAGGGGGGGCGAGCAACGCCGGAAAAAGGGGCGACGACCGTGAATCTTCGCAAGAAACAGAAAATGTTTGTCATTTTGTCGATGCTGATCATGATTGTGTTGTTCAGCGCCGTATCCCTGTTGTCATTCCGTTATTTCAGCCTGGATACGGTGCGCTCCCAGTCGCGCATGGCGGCCGAAATGATGCGCGTGGCGCTGACCGAGGAGATGGAGAAGGGCCTGATCAGCGAACGGGCGGATCTGATCGCGCGCATGAACCGTGTGCCGGGGCTGCTGGATGTGCATGTGGTGCGGGGCGAGCCGGTGATCCGGCAGTTTGGCCCCGGGCACGAAAGCGAGAAGCCCCGCTCGGAGGAGGAGCGCCGGGTGCTGAAGACCGGCATCCCGACCGAGGCGCCGACCAGCCTGTCCGAGGATGTCTACAAGGTCACGATTCCGTTCATTGCCAGCCGCTTCAACGACATCAACTGCATGAAATGCCACGATGTGCCGGAAGGCACGGTCAACGGCGCCGTGACCCTGACCTTCTCCCTGGAGCGGCAGCGCCATGCCGCGCTGCTGGCCATTTTGCCCATTCTCGGGCTTCTGGTGCTGTTTGGCATCGTGGTGGCGTATTACCTGCGCCGCCTGCTCAATCCAATCGTGGAAACGGCGGACGAGATGGAAACCGTGATGGGCGCGGTGCAAAACGGTGATTTCTCGCAGCGGGTGGCGGTGCTCAGCGACGACGAGGTCGGCAGGATTTCCCGATTTGTCAACGACCTGCTGTCGATGCTGGAAAACACGATCGGCGCCATTGCCAAGAAAATCGAAGCCATCGATTCCGGCCGGCGCAGCCAGCACGCCAAGCACAACCTGTTGTCGCACACCATGCATGTGGTGGATGGCATGGTGAACGCCACGCGCTTCAAGCAGGAAATCGAGGAAGACCTGGACTTGCACGAGGTTTACGAGCGCCTGCGCCGGGTGTTGCGCGACCAGTTCGGCCTGCGTCGTTTCTGCCTCTACGAAATCGACCCGGAATCCGGAAAGATGCACGAGGTGTATGCGGAAGGGCGCAATGAGGATGACGGGTTGTGGTGCGATCCGGTCATTCTGGTGGATTCGGATCACTGCCGGGCCAAGCGCACGGCGCATTCGCTGTGTTCGTGCGACTCGCCGCACATTTGCGCCGCGTTCCGCCCGGCGGAGGAGAACGACGCGCATTTGTGCATCCCGCTGATGTTGTCCGATCGCATCGGCAATGTATTGCAGGTGATTCTGGACAAGGAGCAGGCCGGAGAGGTGGCGGAGCTGCGCGATGCGATCGAGGCGCACATGGCGGTGGCCAGCCCGGTGATCGAATCCAAGCGTTTGATGCAGTCGCTCAAGGAGTCGGCCCTGCGCGACGCGATGACCGGGCTCTACAACCGGCGCTTCCTCGAAGGCTTCTCCGGCAATCTGACCGCCAGCGTGAACCGGAGGGAAACCACCCTGGGACTGCTGATGCTGGACGTGGACTTCTTCAAGAAAGTGAACGACGAGCATGGCCATGACGTGGGTGATCAGGTGCTGAAATCCCTGGCCGACGTCATCGTGCACGAATTGCGGGAATCGGACATCGTGATCCGCTACGGTGGCGAGGAGTTTCTGGCGCTGCTGCCCGATGTGGACAAGGACACCATGTTGCAGACGGCGGAACGCATCCGCTCGCGCATGGAGAAAACGGTTGTCCAGACCGCCCACGGCCCGTTGCAAAAGACCATCTCGATCGGTTGCGCGCTCTATCCCGAAGACAGCACGGCGTTTTGGCAATGCGTGAAATTCGCGGACGTGGCGCTGTACCGGGCCAAGGAGGAAGGGCGCAATCGGGTCAAGATGTTTGAGCCCGGCATGTGGCGGGAGAAACCGGAGAACTACTGAGGCCTGCCGCTGTCAACCCCGACGCTGCCTGCCGCCGGGAGCAGGCGGGCGCGGGAGAGGGGCAGGCATGACCCGGCTCCCGCTTCCCCCGCATGCGGCCCGGCATGCCATGCGGGAACATCGAAGGATTACGCGCGACGCGACGAGCGGGCGGACGACGCAGGGGCGACAGGCCGAACGGGAGGTTCGCCCATGGCTTCACTGATCCGATCGGTGGCGCGGGTTTTCCATTGCCCGGTGCGCCGGGACACCGTTTCGGTCATGAACAATGTGGCGCCAATCAGCAGAATGCCGCCGGAGAACACCAGCAAATCCTTGGCGCCGTCCACTTCCATGCTGATGGCCATTTCGAAGAACTTCACGATCAGCACCATGACAATCACCTTGCCGAGACGCGATTTCAGGTCGTCCAGATTGTTGACCGAGAGCATGTGCTTCGCGGATTCGTCATGGCGCGCATAGGCGTGATCGATCTTGCTGATGTAGAGCTCGTAGATGCCCAGCCCGAAGATCATCAGCACGATGGCCAGCAGGAAGATGTCGATCACCTTCACCACCATGGCCACGGCATCAGCCCGCATCACGCTGCGGGCCAGCATGCTGTCCAGTTGATAATACCCGAGCAGTCGATCCACGGCATAGGCCGTATCCACCGCCGAGATGTAGAACATGCAGAGCGCGGCCAACACGCTGCAAACGGCGGCAACCAGCACCGACCACCGCATCTGCCACAGCACGCGCTCGAATCCGCGTTCGACATGTTGCTTCACGTTCAGGTTTTTCATCATGCCTCCCAAACGGCCGGGGGGCTCTCCGCCCGGCCGATCATTGTTTTCCCGTCAGCGGTTCGCAACGGCGCTATTCAAGTTTTGTCGTTTTGCTGCCCGGTGGCGTCTTCGGCCGGGGGGCGGGTTCGCTCCGTGAACATCAATGCCGCGGCGCACAGGAACACGCCGCCGGCCATCATCATCAGTCCCGTCGTGTCATCCACTTCCATGCCGATGGCCAGCTCGAAGAACTTCACGATCAAAATCATCATGATGACCTTGCCCAGCCGGGTTTTCAGATCGTCCAGGTTGTTGATGGACAGCAGGTGGCGGGACGCCTCGCGGCACTCCTTGTAGGCGTGATCGATCTTGCTGATGTAGAGCTCGTAGATGCCCATGCCGAAAATCACCAGCACGATGGCCAGCAGGAAGATGTCGATGACCTCCACGACCTGGGTGACGGAGGCCGAGCGCAATTCGCCGCGCTCCGTGAGATCGGCCGTGGCGGCGTAATGACTGACATCGCCCAGCAGGTAGAATGTGTCCACACCCGCGATGTAAAACATCAGCAAGGCGGCGACCAGGCTGCTGGACACCGCCACGATGATCGCCCAGCGCATATGCCACAACGCGCTCTCGAAAAATCGTTCGACGAACCTGCGTTCCTCCAGCCGTTTCATGCTTCCTCCTCATGGCCTTCGCATGGCGGAGGCCGCGTTTCGCATATTCTATCGGTTGTGACAAAACTGACTTTAGTGTAGATTTCGTCATTCAAGTCCATTCCGTGAATGGCGATAAAAAGCCAACAACCCCACAACAGGTGGGCCAAAAGGAGGACGGGGGAGATGGAGCATCGTTACTTCACCACCGGTGAGGCCGCGCGTCTGTGCGGCGTGCAACTGAACACCATCAAAAGCTGGATCCGCCGCGGCGAGATTCCGGCCGTGCGCACGCCGGGCGGGCACTGGCGCATTCCGCGCGACGGATTCCTTTCTTTCATGCGCCGCATGGGCATGCCGCTGCCGGAACAATCCATCCAGGATGTGCCGGCCGCGCCGCGCATACTCATCATCGACGACGATCCGGCGGCGCACGAGCTGATGCGGGGCATGCTGCAACTGGCGTTTCCCGACTGCCGGGTGCATTCGGCGTTCGATGGCTGCGCGGGGCTGATTGACATCGGCCGCCACCGGCCCGACCTGATTGTGCTCGACATCATGATGCCGGGCATCAACGGGCTGGAAATCATCCACCGTCTCAAGGGGCCGGATTCGCCGATGCCGGGAGCGCGCGTCATCGCCGTCACGGCCGCCAGCGACCGCCGGTTGGTGGTGAACCGGATTCGCGCCGCCGGGCCGGAGGCATTGGTGTTCAAGCCTGTCGATCCCGAACGCTTCATTGCGGCGGTGCGCCAGGCGCTGCATGCGCACCAGGCGCCGTCGGCGCAGCCCGCACGACGCGGCTTTCACGACACCGGCGCGGGGATCTGACGATGGCCACGATTCTGCTGGTGGACGACGAACCCATGCTGCTGGAGCTGTTCCGCGAGGTGCTGGAGGGCATGCATCGCATCCTGGTGGCCGATTCGGTCGGCGCGGCGCTTGGCATCCTGGAGCGGGAGGACGTGGACGCCGTGACCTGCGATTACCGGCTGCGCGATGGCGACGGCGAGACCGTGCTGGACTGGATTCGCCGGCACAGGCCTCACCTGTTGTCCCGCACGGCGCTGCTGAGCGGGGCCGATGTGTCCGGCGTTCGCCGGCGGGATGTCTTGCTGCTGCGCAAGCCGCTGCCGATGGAGCGGCTGATCGAGGTGGTGGAGGAATGGTTCCCGGAGCACGGGGCCGGGGAGGATTGAATGATGCCGGATGGTTCCACACCGTGGTTTGCGCGCATCCATGTCAGGATCAATCTGTTTCTGGCCCTGTGCCTGGCGCTGATGCTGGGGCTTGGCCTGTTCTGGCTGGGCGCCCGGGGTCAGCACATCATCGAGCAGGATGAGCTGGAGCGCGCCGAGACCACGGCCGAAACCGCGATTTCGGGCCTGAAGAGCATCATGCTGGCCGGCCGCGGCCCCATCGCCCACCAGTGGCTGAAGCGGCTGGAGCGACAGCCGGGCATCGAGTCCGCCCGCATCTATCGCGTCGATGGAACCGAGGCCTTTCACGACCTCAAGACGGTCCAGGCGGTCAACGATTTCCTCGGCGAGCCGAGGTTTCACCGCCAGCCCGTGCCCGGCGCCGGCTCGATGGACGCGTCGCTGAAGCCCCTGTTCGATGAGACCGTGCGGGAGCAAAGGAAAACGAAGCTCCGCAATGGCGATCACCTGACCATCCTCTATCCCATCCGGGTGGAAAACGCCTGCCTGCAGTGCCATGGCTACACCAGCCACCCGTTGCGGGGCGTGTTGGTCATGGGGCTGAACACGCGGGCCGCGGCCTCGCGCGTGGCACAGATGGTGGACACGGCGCAATGGGGCCTGGCGGCAATGCTGCTGCTGTTTCTGGCGCTGGCCATGTGGCTGCTTCGCCGGCAGGTGGTGCGACCGCTCGGCGAGCTGCACCGCGCGGCCAAGGCCGTGGCCGAAGGCGACCTCGACCGCCGGATCAACAGCGGGCGCAACGATGAATTCGGCGTGGTGGCGCGCGCCTTCGACCGGCTGGTCGAGCACTTGCAGGCCGAAATCGCACGCGTGGCCCGGAGCGCCGAGCGTCAGACGCTGCTGACCGAGGCGGTGATCGAGCTGGCCCGCCAGACCGCGCAGGATACCCTGTTGCGCCATGTGGGCGATCTGGCCCGCAAGGTGACACGGGCGCGCTACGCGATGGTCACCTACACCGACACCAAGGGCGAGCGCCACCTGATGCCCTCCGGCGTGCCCGATCATGTCGTGCAGGCCATCGGGCGCGCGCCGGAAGGCAAGGGGGTGCTCGGGCTGTTCTGGAACGCCCACGAACCGGTGCGGCTGGACAACATCGCGGATCACCCGGCCAGCATCGGTTTTCCCGAGGGGCACCCGGCGATGAACACATTGCTCGGCGTGCCCATCGTGTTTGCCAACGAGCCGCTGGGCGCCATCTACCTCTGCGACCGGGAGGACGGCGAACCGTTCGACGAGGACGACGAGCGCATCGTGACCACGCTTGCCGCGGCCTGCGCGGTGGCGCTCTCCAACCTGCGCAACACCCAATCGGAGCTGGCGCGCATCAACCAGCGTCTGCACGCGCGGGAGATCGAGCTGGAGCTGCTGAACGAGGAACTGGTGCGGGCCAACGAGGCCAAAAGCCAGTTCCTGGCCAACACCAGCCACGAGCTGCGCACGCCGCTGAACGCCATCATCGGCTTTTCGGAGCTGCTGAAGAATCCGAAGATGGGCGAGCTCAACGCGCGCCAGAAGCGCTATGTCGAGCATGTGCACGCCAGCGGCAAGCGCCTGCTGAACATCATCAACGACCTGCTGGACATCAGCAAGATCGAAGCCGGCATGATGACCATCGAGGAAGTGGTCTGCCGACCGTGCGACATCGCCCGCGATGTTGTGCACGAATTGCTGCCGCTGGCCGAGCAGAAGCATGTTTCGCTTGCGCTTCACACCGATTGCGGCGAGGACGAGCAGGTGCGGCTCGATGCCGGCAAGCTGCATCAGATGCTGGTGAATCTGGTGGGCAACGCCATCAAGTTCACGCCCGAGGAAGGCGAGGTGACCGTGCGCATGGGCATCCGTCGGGAAACGCCGGACAAACCGCATGTGCTGGCCGAGGTGCGCGACACCGGCTGCGGCATCGCTCCGGAGGATCAGGAGAAGATTTTCGAACCCTTTGTGCAGGCCAAGGGCGGCCTGGCCCGCGAGCATGGCGGCACCGGGCTGGGCCTGGCGCTGACACGCAAGCAGGTCAACATGCTGGGTGGAACGATACGGCTGCAAAGCGCGGTAGGGCAGGGCAGCACATTCACCATCGACCTGCCGGCGGCGCCGGCGGTCGCGCCCGAGGAGGCGTTCGAACGCGAAGGCGCCGCGCAGACGCAACCCGAAACAGAGGCCGGGGCCGGCTCGGCAATGGCCGAAACGGTGGAGGCCGTGCCATCGCACGGGCCGCGCCCGAAGATTGTGGTGGTGGACGATTTCGACACACGGGCGCGCGCCGTGGTGGATTTGCTGGAAAAGCAGGGCTACGAGGCACACGCGGTGGACATGGCGCGGGTGGCCGAGCAGTGCGAGGCGCTGTGCGCCTACCTGATCATGCTGGGCATTCCCGATCGGGACGATCATCTGCACCAGCGCCTCCAGGAGCTGAAGACCCATCGCGCCTGCCGCGATTTGCCGGTGATTCTGGTGGGTGGCGCGCCGGAGGAGCTGGAGTTTTCGCTGGGGCCGGTGGATGTGGTGGAGAAGGGCGTGCATCAGCAGGAGATGCTGGACATGATTTCCCGCTTCTGCCGCCATGTGCCGGCGCATCCGGAGGTGCCGAGCGTGCTGGTCATCGACGATGACGCCTCGGTGCGCGAGTTTCTCAAGGAAACGCTGGTGGCCGAGGGCTTCCGCGTGCTGCTGGCGGCCAGCGGCATCGAAGGCCTGCAAATGGCCATCGAACGCGAACCGGACATGATCATCCTCGATCTGATGATGCCCAAAATCAGCGGTTTCGACGTGTTGCGCAAGCTGGACGCCCATCCGAACACCGCCAACATTCCGGTGGTGATCTACACCGCCAAGGAACTGACGCGCGAGGAGGCGCTGAAACTCGGGCGCGAGGCGGAGAGCGTGCTCATCAAGGGCGCGCACGGCCGCGCCGAGCTGCTGCGCCGGCTGCAG
>CAYVBG010000062.1:0-8282 GCA_964449205.1 uncultured Zetaproteobacteria bacterium
CGATCCGATGCTCGGCGAATACCGGGATTCCAAGCGGCTTTCGGCGCGCAAGCGCCAGAGACTCTACCATCATCTCAAGCGCCATGCGCGGGCGGTGAGCATCGCGCAGGCGAGCGTGGAGGAGATCGGGCGGCTGAACATTCTTCAGGCCACGATGCTGGCCATGCATCGCGCCGTGACCGGCCTGCCGCAGATGCCGGCGCTGGCGTTGGTGGACGGCAACTGCGCGCCAGAGCTGCCCTGCCCGGTCGAGACCGTGATTGGCGGGGATGACAGCCGCCCGGAGATTGCGGCGGCGTCCATCGTCGCCAAGGTGGTGCGCGACCGGTTGATGGGCCTGCTGGATGCGCGCTGGCCGGCCTACGGATTCGCCGCGCACAAGGGCTACGGCACGGCGGCGCATCTGGCGGCGCTGCGCGAGCATGGTGCGTGCCCGGCGCATCGGTCGGGATTCGCGCCGGTGGCGCGTGCCCTGCGGGGCGGCTGAAACGGATTCAAGCATCGGCATGTCTCGCCGATAGATACAGAAAGGCATCATCCGATGCGCGGGTCGCAAGGCCCGGAAGCGGCGCCAGGGTCTCCTCCTCCTTCCTCCTCCCGCCCCCGTCGTTTCCGGGTCTTTCCCCTGTCATCGAGCGCCGAAGGTGCTATTTTTCGCGCATGTCCGCCCGATCCGATCATTCCGCCCATACGCCGATGATGCGGCAGTATCTCGGCATCAAGGCGGAATATCCCGATTGCCTGTTGTTCTACCGCATGGGCGATTTCTACGAGATGTTCTTCGACGATGCCGTGGAGGCCTCGCGTATTCTGGACATTGCCCTGACCAAGCGCGGCAAGTCGGCCGGCGAGGACATTCCGATGGCCGGCGTGCCCTGGCATCAGGCCGAAAGCTATCTGGCGCGGCTGGTCGCGGCCGGCAAGCGCGTGGCCATCTGCGAGCAGATGGAACCACCGGGCGGCAAGGGGCCGGTGCGTCGGGAGGTGGTGAGGGTGGTCACGCCCGGCACGCTGACCGAGTCGGAGCTGCTGAACGAACGCCAGGTCGCGCCGCTGGTGGCGCTGGCGATGGATGGCGGGCGCTGGGCGCTGGCGGCGGTGGATGTGTCCAGCGGCGCATTCACGCTGGACCAGGGCACGGACGCCGCCGCGCTCGAGGAGCAGCTGGCGGTGCTTTCGCCGGCGGAGCTCTTGTTGCCGTCGTGGATGGAGGAAGCGCCGGAGGCAGCCCGCGGCGCGAGCGTGCATCGCCCGGGTGACTGGAGTTTCACGCCGGAGGTCGCGGCCGAGCGCATTCGGGAGGTGTTCGGCGTGCGGGAACTGGATTCGCTGAATCTGGCCGATCATCCACTGGTTGCCGCCAGCGTCGGTGCGGCGTTGTCGTATTTGCAACAGACGCAGCGGCAGGGGCTGGCGCATCTGCAATTGCCGGTGCTGCGCGAGATGGATGGATGGATGCGTATCGACGCCCGATCGCGGCGCAATCTGGAGCTGCATGCCAGCCTGTCCGGCGATCCGCACGGCGGCATGATCGCGGTGCTGGATGAGACGCGATCGCCGATGGGAGCGCGCTTGCTGCGCCAGTGGTTGGATCGGCCGCTGACCGATCCGGCCGCCATTCGCGCGCGTCAGGAGGCGGTGCAAAGCCTGGTGGACGACCGTGACACGCGCGAGGCGGTGCGTGAGATCCTGCGCGAGATGCGTGACATGGAACGAATGCTGGCGCGCATGGCGCTGATGCGTGCCGCGCCGCGCGATTATCGGGGGCTGGCGGTTTCGCTGAAGGCGCTGCCGGAACTGGCGCGCCGGCTGGAGCATCGCGGCGGGTTGTTCGCCGACATGCACGCGGCGATGACCGGACTGGAGGCGCTTGCGGATCGGCTCGCAGCCGCCATCGTGGATGCGCCGCCGCCGCATGCGCGCGAGGGCGGCGTGATTCGCGATGGCTTCGATGCCGGGCTGGATCGGCTGCGGCAGCTGGCCCGCGGCGCGGACGACTGGCTGGCCGAATACGAGGCGCGCGAGCGCGAAGCCACCGGCATGAGCAAGCTGAAGGTCAAATACAACAAGGTGTTTGGCTATTTCATCGAGATTCCGCGCGCGCAGGCGAGCGAGGCGCCGCCGCATTATGTGCGCAAGCAGACGCTGGTGAACGCCGAGCGGTTCATCACCGACGAGCTGCATCGGCACGAAGCGGAGGTGCTGGGCGCGCGCGAGGCCGCGCTGGCGCGCGAGGCGGAGCTGATCGAGACGTTGCGGCAGTCGGTGGTGGCGTGCACGCGCGGGATTCAGCGCGCGGCGGCGGCGGTGGCGCAGCTGGATGTGCTGGCCTGTTTTGCGCATCTGGCCGTGGAGCGCGCCTGGGTGCGGCCGGAGGTGCATCAGGGGCGCGCGCTGGTCATCGAGGCTGGCCGCCACCCCCAGGTGGAGCGCTGCCTGCCGCCGGGCGAGTTCGTGCCCAACGACACGCACATGCATCTTGAAAGGCGTCGGTTCATGCTGTTGACCGGCCCGAACATGGGCGGCAAGTCCACCTACATGCGGCAGGTGGCGTGGATCGTGTGGCTGGCGCACACGGGCTGTTTCGTGCCGGCCGATGCGGCGCGCATTCCGCTGACCCGGCGCATCTTCACGCGCATCGGCGCGTCCGACGAACTGGCCAGCGGTCGATCCACCTTCATGGTGGAGATGATGGAGACCGCGCGGATTCTGAATCAGCTGGCGCCGCGATCGCTGGTGGTCATCGACGAAATCGGGCGTGGCACCAGCACCTGGGACGGATTGGCGATTGCCTGGGCCGTGGCCGAGAAACTGGTGGAGAGCCCGGATGTGGCGACGCTGTTTGCCACCCATTATCACGAGCTGGTGTCGCTGCCGGACACGCATCCCGAGGCGTTCAACGCCTGTGTGACCGTCCGCGAGCATCGCGGCGAGGTGATTTTTTTGCACCGGGTGGAGGAAAACGCCGCCGACCGTTCCTGGGGCATCGCCGTGGCCAAGCTGGCTGGCCTGCCGCCGGACGTGATTCGCCGCGCGCGCGAGCATTTGTTCCGTCTGGAACACGATGCGGAACTGGCGGCGGAATCCGGCAAGGCGCAGCTTGGATTGTTTCTGGAAGCCGAGAAGAAGGAGCGCGAGGCGCGGCAGCGTTTGTTGGAGTCGCTGGCGGAGGAGCTGGCCGGGCTGGATGTGGACGGGATGCGTCCGGTGGAGGCCCTGGCATTGCTGGATGCGTTGAGCCGCCGCTGTCGCGAGGCGGCCGATGGCTGAACCCGCCGCATTGGAGGTGCCGGCCTTTCGTGCGCGGCTCGATGCATTGCGGGCGGAGGTGGAGCGGATGTTTGATGCCGGCGCTTCCGGCGGCGCGCTGGTGGGGCGCATGCGCGAGGGTGTGGATGCGCTGGTCGTGGACATGTGGCGCGAGGCGGCGGGAGAGGCGGCCGGCGCGGTGGATGTGCTGGCTGTTGGCGGCTACGGGCGTGGCGAGATGTGCCCCGGTTCGGACTGGGATGTCTGGTTCGTGCTGACGGAGGATGCGAGCGAGGCCGTGCGGGGGGGCATCGAGCGCTTTGTCTATGCGGCATGGGACATGAACGTGAAGCTGGGGCACGCGGTGCGCACGGTGGAAGACTCCATGAGCACCGTGCGCGAGGACTGGAACACGGCCACCGCAGCGCTGGAGGCACGGCTGTTGCATGGGCCGGGAACGGCGTATGCGGCGTTTCAGCAGAAGCTCGATGCATTTTTCGCACGCAGGCGCAAGGCGTTCGTGGAGGCCAAACTGGCCGAGATGGAGGCCCGGCAAGCCCGGGCCGGCGATACGGCGTTTCTGATGGAGCCGGACGTGAAGGAGGGCAAGGGCGGCCTGCGCGACGTGCAAAGCGTGTTTTGGATGGCCAAGGTCTGGCATGGCAGCCGGCGCATCGCCGATCTGGTGCGGCAGGGCGCAATCTCCGAAACCGAATACCGGCACCTTTCGGGCGCGCGCGCCTTTTTGTGGCGTTGCCGGACAGGGCTGCACCTGCTCTCGCGGCGCGTGTCCGATCGTCTGAGTTTTGAACGGCAGATGCAGTTGGCCGAGCGCATGGGCTACGAAAACGAGGGCGGCCGGCATGCGGTGGAGTTTTTCATGCAGGATTACTTCCGCCATGCAGGCCGCATCGCGCGCGTGTCCGGGCTGTTGGCCATGCATTTTCAGCAGGAGCTGCACCCGCAGTGGCTGACGCGGCGCAAGGAGATCGGCGATGGTTTCACGCTGGAAGGCATCTGGATCGGTGTGCGCGACACGCATGTGTTCGAGGAGGAGCCCTTGCGCCTCTTGCGCATCTTTCATGTGGCCCAGGAAGGGCGGCGCAGGCTTTCGGCCGATGCGCTCAGGCTGACCCGCGAGCATGTGCTGCTGATCGACGACGACTTTCGCGCCAGCGCCGAGGCTTGCGATGTGTTTCTCCGTATTTTGCGGCATCCGCGCAATGTGGCGACGACGTTGAAACAGATGAACGACACCGGCGTGTTGGGGCGCTTCATTCCCGATTTCCGGCATGCGGTGGGGTTGGGGCAGTTCAACAACTACCATGCCTATACGGTGGACGAGCACACCTTGCGCGCGATTGGCGAGGCGCGGAATTTCGCCCACGGCCTGCACGAAACACGACTGGATCTGGCGCATGAGGTGTTTCCCAAGGTCACCCGCCCCGAGCTGTTGTATCTGGCGCTGCTGTTTCACGACATTGCCAAGGGCAAGGGCGGCGATCATTCCGAACTGGGCGAGGAGATTGCGCGCCGGGAATGCCTGCGGCTGGGATTGAACCGGGATGCGGCGGAGCTGGTGGCCTGGCTGGTGCGCCATCATCTGCTCATGGCGATGACCTCCCAACGATCGGATCTGACCGATGCCGCGGTGATCGAGCGGTTTGCGAGACAGGTGGGCGACCTGGAGCGATTGCGTTATCTGCTGCTGCTCACTGTGGCGGACATCGCGGCGGTGGGGCCGAATGTCTGGAATGGCTGGAAGGGCGCGCTGTTGCGCGATTTGTATCTGGCGGCCGAGCGTTGGTTGATGGGCGAGGAGGATGCCAGCGCCAGCTCGCGCGAGCGCGCCAGGCTGCGTATCGAAAGCACGGTGCAGCAGGCGGCGGCGGATGAGCGCCAGCGGCTGGCCGCGGTGTTGGAGGGGCTGCCCTGGCGCGCGGTGCTGGGATTGCCGCCCCGGCATCTGCTGCCCGCGGCCCGAATGCTGGCGGCGGGCAAGGCGCCGGCCGTCGAGGTGCGGGTGGATGAGGAACGCGAGGAAAATCTGGTGTTGGCACTGGCGGTTGACCGGCCGGGACTGTTCGCCGACATCGCGCGCGCGATGGCGTCCGGCCATATCAATATTCTGGCCGCACAGGCGTTTTCGCTGCGCGGCGGGCAGGTGCTGGACGTGTTTCACATCCAGAGCCGTGATGGCGCGCCGTTGTTCGATGGCGGTGACGTGGAACGCCTGAAACGGCGATTGCTGGAGGCGATCGAGGGTGGCGCGAGTCTGCGCGCGCGTCCGGCACGGCGGCATGTGTTGATGGAGCGGGTGAAGGTGGAGGCGCGGCCGTTGCCGCTGGCTTCCAGCCGGCAGACGGCCATCGAGGTGACGGCGGCCGACCGCCCCGGCCTGCTGGGGTTGCTGGCCGGCGCCATCACCCGGGCAGGCTTCAATCTGCGCGGCGCCAGTGTCAGCACCTTTGGGGAGCGGGCCGTGGATGTGTTTTTCCTGACCCGGCCCGATGGCCGCGTGCTGTCGATGGAGGAAACCGAACGCATGTGCGGCGTGCTGGAGCGCCTGGCCACGCTGTCGGACGACGACAGGACGGGGGGTGGATCATGATGCGGTGGTTTGGCCGACGGCGCGCGCGCGGCTTTGTTCTGGCGCTGGGCGGCGGAGGCGGTCGGGGCCTGGCGCATTTGGGCGTGTTGGCGGAGCTGGAGGCCTCCGGGCTGCGGCCGGGCGCCATCGTGGGCACCAGCATCGGTGCGCTGTTTGGCGCAATGTATGCGCTCGACCCCGATGGGGAGGTTTGCATCGCCCGGGCGCACGAGGGGCTGGAGTCCGATTTGTTCAACAGCCTGGAGTTGCCGGTGCTGGAGGGTGAGGAGGTGGATGACGAGAGCTGGCTGTCGCGCCTGGCCGGTGCGGCGCGGCAGTCCATCCTGTTTGCCCGCGCGGCCACCGGTGTGGCGGTGTCCGATGTCGGGTCGCTGATCCGCATCGTGCACGACTTCTGCCAGGAGCGAACCTTTGATGATCTGGCGATTCCGTTGCATGTGACGGCGGTGACGTTTCCGGCCGGCGAATGCCGGATGTTTTCCGGCGATTCCGATGTGCCGCTGGCCCGCGCCGTGGCCGCCAGCATGGCCATCCCTGGTGTGTTCGCGCCAGTGGAGATCCGCGGCGAGCGATTCGTGGATGGAGGGTTGGCTTCGGAGCTTCCGGCCCGCGAGGCGCGGATGGTCGCCGGGCCGGACGAGTTTGTCGTCGCGGTCAATGTGGGGGCGCGTCCGAGCCCCGACGATGAGCCGAAAAACGTGATGGCGATGATTGACTGGGCCACCCGGATCAAGGCGCTGTATCTGCGCCGCTACGAGAAACAATGCGCGGATGTGTTGATCGAGCCGTTGGTCGGGTTCAAGCAATGGCATGACTTTTCGCATCCAGACAAGGAAATCGAAAAGGGACGCGAGGCGGCCCGCAAGGCATTGCCGGAACTGCGCGACCGGCTGGGGCGCTGATCGCCACTTGCGGTTTCGGGTTTGTGCCGGCTACAACCGGAACATGAGGCGCATGATGCTGATCGCATGGGCGGCGGTGATGACGGTCGCGCCGGCGCCGGATGCGTCATGGAGTCCCGTTTGGGGGGCGCAGGCGGTGATTCGGAACATCCGCATCGACGGGCTGCAGCGCACCCGTCCCCGCGTGGTGTTGCGCCAGTTGCCGTTCGTGACGGGCGATGTCTGGCAGGATGGCGTTGCCGCCGTGGCGGAGCGGTGGCTGCGGAACACGGGGCTGTTTTCCGAGGCGCATGTCACACCGCCGGATGCGGACGGTGTCGTGCATGTGCATGTGCGCGAGCGGTGGTCGCTGTGGCTGTTGCCGACGGCGACGCGACGCGACAATGGCGCGTCGTCTGTCGGCCTGGCGCTGAACGAATACAACCTGTGGGGGCTCGGGCATCATCTGGGTGCGAGCGTGGTGGAGGACACCGGCACGAACTTCTCGGCCGCCAACGGCCAGACTCTGAATCTCTCCTACGACTGGCCCCGAATCGCCGATTCCATGCTGGGGTTGAATGTGTCGGGCAGCTGGGGGCAGTCCCGATTCGACGCCTACCAAAACGGTCTGTTCACGGCGCGCTACTTGCGCGATCTGAGGAGTGTCTCGGCGGTGTTGCGCTATGCGCTGGGGCCGGTTGAGGGCGAAGGTTGGGGGGTGCGGGCTGGTCTTTCCGGTGTCAACTCCGCTTTTCGGCTGAAGCAGGGGGCGCCGCAGCCGGATGTCGCGGGTGTGCGCAAACGCACGCTGCTGGCGGGTGTGAGCTACCGTCGGGTGGACGACCGCATCACCTGGCTGACGGGGGTGGACATGGACTGGTCGCTGGCGCTGTCGCATCGGGCGCTGGGTTCGTCCATCGGGGTGTGGCGGCAGGAGCTCCGGTTGCGCGATCATGTGCCCATCGGCCGGGATCGCACCATGGATCTGCGGCTGGACGGTGGCTTGGCCGGCGGCGAAGTGCTGCGAGACGGGCTGTTCGATATTGGCAATCGCAATCAGTTGCGGGGGTATTTCCCCGGAGAGGTGCAGGGCAAGCGTTATCTGCTGGGTACGGTCGAGGGACGGTTTCCGTTGCATCCGGGCAGCAATGTGCAGTGGGTGGGTTTTGTGGATGTGGCCTGGATGGGCGGGCGGCTTCAGGCGCCGGCGCGTGTGTTTGCGGGCGCGGGCGCGGGCGTGCGTTGGACACTGCGTTGGCTGGTGCGGGGCACGATCCGCGCCGATGCGGCCTGGGGGGTTGCGACGCGTCGCTGGCGTTTCTATCTGGGCACGCGCCAGGCCTTCTGAATTTCGGGCATGCCGCGCTGGCGTCTTTGAACGCCCGTTCCCGGAAGATGCGGCGCCGCACGTTGACTTGCCCGTTGCTTCTGGCACGTTGCGCGCATGAGCGCCCAACAGACGGCAGCGTTTTTGTCCGCGCCGGAACAATGGATGAGCCTGGCCGGGTCGGCGCTGATTCTGGCCGCCTACGCCATCACCG
>CAYVBG010000063.1:0-8265 GCA_964449205.1 uncultured Zetaproteobacteria bacterium
TGCCGTGGCTGGAGCTGGCCCGGGCGCAGCAGTCCGAGCATCGCCCCCCCGAACGACTGGCCACAGGCAGGATGCTGATCGAACTCGGCATGAGGCCCGGCCCGGCGATGGGCCGGTTGCTGAAAGAGGCCTGGGAAGCGCAGCTCGAAGGCGCGTTCGGCGACGAAGCCGGCGCGCGCGCCTGGCTCTGCCGCCGATTGCACAAGGAATAGCATCCGGGGAAATCGCCCCGATGCTCCCACCCATGCGCCCACCCATGCGCCAGAAGGCCGCCCGCGGGCGTGATGATGACTTTTGGCGCGGTCATCATAGCATGCGCGCCAAGGAGCCGACATGACCACGCACGCCGATGAACTGTTCAACCTCGACCTGATTCACAAATACGACAAGGCCGGGCCGCGCTACACATCCTACCCGACCGCACCGATGTTCCACACCGGCATCGGCGCGCAAGACTACGCCGCGAGCCTGGCGCGCGCGGCCAACCGCGATGCGCCGGTCTCGCTGTATCTGCACGTCCCATTCTGCGACACCGTCTGCTACTACTGCGGCTGCAACAAGATCGCCACCAAACAGCGCGAACGGGCCACGCCTTATGTGGACCACCTGCTGAAGGAAATCGACATGCTGGCCGACGCCGTGGGAGACAGGCGCGTGGTCACCCAGCTTCATTGGGGCGGCGGCACGCCCACGTTTCTGAACGAAGCACAGATCCGCGCGCTGATGCAACGGTTGCATGCGCGTTTCCGTTTTGCGCCGGATGAGGCGGGCGAATACGGAATCGAGATCGATCCGCGCGAATGCGACGCCGGCATGGTGAAGTTCCTGCGCGAGGCGGGCTTCAATCGCATGAGCATGGGCGTGCAGGACTTCGACCCCGCAGTGCAGAAAGCCGTCAATCGCATCCAGAGCAAGGAGGAAACCCTGGCCGTGCTGGAGGCCGCGCGCCGGCATGGCTTCCAGTCCATCAATATCGACCTGATGTATGGCCTGCCACTGCAAACCGTGGAAAGTTTCAACCGTACACTGGACGACATCATCGCCTTCAGCCCCGATCGCATCGCGCTGTTCAACTACGCGCACCTGCCGCACATGTTCATGCCGCAGCGCCGCATCAACGAGGCCGATTTGCCCGCGCCGGAGGAAAAACTCCGCATCCTGAAGCATTCCATCGACCGGCTGCTTGGCGCGGGCTATGTGTTCATCGGCATGGATCACTTTGCCAAGCCCGACGACGAACTCACCGTGGCGCAACGGGAAGGCAAGCTCTACCGCAACTTCCAGGGCTATTCCACGCACGCCGACGCCGAGCTGCTGGGCCTGGGCATCACCTCCATCGGCTATGTGGACGGCGCATTCTGGCAGAACATCAAAACGCTGGACGAATACCACGAAGCCGTGGACGCCGGACGCTTCCCGGTATTCCGCGGCTATCGTTTGAGCGACGAAGACCACCTCCGCCGCCATGTCATCATGCGCCTGATGTGCGACTTTGCGCTGGATTTCGCCGATGTGTCCCGCCGTTTCGATATCGATTTCCAACAGCACTTCGCCGGGGAGATGGCGGAGCTTGCCGACATGGAGAAGGACGGTTTGATTGCCCTGGAGGAGAACCGGCTGACTGTTCTGCCCGCCGGGCGACTGCTGATTCGCAACATCGCGATGATCTTCGACGAATACCTGCGCAAGCGCGCGCAACAGGTGAAGTTCTCGAAGGTGATTTGAGGCGGCGGGCCGGCGGGAGCCGCGACCCTCAGGCGGGCTTCTTCAAATCCCGCGTCAGCGCCGCAAGATCGGCTTCCTCCAGCGTTTCACGCTTCAACAACTCGGTTGCACAACGATCCAGCACCTCGCGGTTGGCCTCGAGAATGGATCTCGCCTGCCCGAATTGGCGATGGATGATGGCCTTGACCTCGGCGTCGATGGCCCGCGCCGTTTCCTCGCTGAACCGGGGGGCCGAACCGGGGAACTCCGGCGTCTTGCCCAGGAAACCCGGCTGGGTGTCGTCGTACACCACAAAGCCCAGCTCATCGCTCATGCCGTAACGCATGACCATATCACGGGCGATGTCCGTGGCCTTGGCCAGATCGTCGGACGCGCCGGTGGAAAGATGGCCGAACACCAGCTGCTCGGCTGCGCGTCCGCCCAGCAGCACGCTGATCTTGTGTTCCAGTTCCTCGCGCTTGATCAGATAACGGTCCTCGCTCGGCCGCTGGATGGTGTAGCCCAGCGCGCCGATGCCGCGCGGAATGATGCTGACCTTGTGCACCGGATCGGTGTCGGGCAACGCCATCGCCACCAGCGCATGGCCCATTTCGTGCCAGGCCACCACCTTGCGTTCCTCCTCGCCCAGCACGCGGCTCTTCTTCTCCAGCCCCGCCACGATGCGCTCGATGGCGCGGGTGAAATGCGACATGCGCACCGCTTCCGCGCTCTCGCGCGTGGCCAAAAGCGCGGCCTCGTTCACCAGGTTCTCCAGATCGGCGCCCGAAAATCCGGTGGTCAGCGCCGCAATTTGTTCCGCATCCACATCCGGCGCCAGCTTCACCCGCCGCATGTGCACCTGCAGAATGGCCTCGCGCCCCGGCTTGTCCGGCCGATCCACCAGCACCTGCCGGTCGAAGCGTCCCGCCCGCAACAGCGCGGGATCGAGGATCTCCGGCCGGTTCGTGGCCGCCAGAATGATCAGACCGGACGACGGATCGAACCCGTCCATTTCCACCAGCAACTGGTTCAGCGTCTGTTCGCGTTCGTCATGCCCGCCCACCGACCCCCCGGCCGAGCGCGAACGGCCCAATGCGTCCAGCTCGTCGATGAAGATGATGGCAGGTGCGTGCTTGCGCGCCTTTTCGAACAGGTCGCGCACCCGCGCGGCCCCCACGCCAACGAACATCTCGACGAATTCCGAGCCCGAAATGGAGAAGAACGGCACACGCGCCTCGCCGGCGACTGCCTTGGCCAGCAGCGTTTTGCCCGTGCCGGGCGGGCCCACCAACAACACGCCCTTGGGAATGCGCGCGCCCAACCGTCCCCAGCGGCCGGGATCCTTCAGGAACTCGACTACCTCCTGCAATTCCTGCTTGGCCTCATCCACGCCCGCGACATCCTCGAACGTGACACCGGTGTCCTTCTCGACATACACCTTGGCGCGGCTCTTGCCGATGGACACCATGCCGCCACCCATGCCCTGCCTCTCGGCCATGCGCCGCACCAAAAACAGCCAGATGCCGAAGAAGATCAGCGTGGGAGCTACCCACGAAATCACATTCTCGAAAAAATGGCTCTCGACCACGCGTCCGTAGCGCACGCCGTAGCGGTTCAGGAACGCCGCCAGATCCGGCTCGACCTTCGCCGCCGTCACCACCTTCAGCCGGTCGCCGCTGTCCTTGAGCTTGCCGGTCAGATATTGATCGCCAATCACCACGTCGGTGATGCGGCCCTCCTTCAGATATTGCTCGAACTGGCTGAACGGCACCGTGCGCGACTCGGTCATCGAGGAAATCAGCCACTGCTGGAACAGGAAGATGCCCATCATGGCCAATATCACATAACCCAGATTGATTTGCGTTTGCTTGTTCACGCCGCCCCCCTTCTGCTTCGATCCGTTCATTCAGGCCTGCCTTCTGTTTGGGGGCTGGCCAGCGTCACTTCAAGCTCCCGCGTCGCGCCATCGCGCCACACGCGCAAACGCACCACATCACCGACATGCCGCCGCTCCAATGCCGCGCGCAGATCCCGCATCGAGCGCACCGGATCACCGTTCACGGCCAGAATCACATCACCCGGCACGATGCCGCCATCCCGACCCAACCGGCTCGGCCGGATACCCGCGGCAGCGGCCGGCGAGCCGGGCGCCACCTTCAGCACCAGCACGCCGTTCACGCCCAAGGCCCGCGTCACCAAGTCGGACAACCGGTCGTCGCCCGATACGCCCAGCCATGGGCGAATCACGCGCCCGTGCGCGATCAACTGCGGCACGATCGTGTTCACCCGGTCGGCCGGAATGGCAAACCCGATGCCCGCATACGCGCCGGAGGGTGAATAAATGGCCGTATTCACGCCAATCAGCCGCCCGGCCGAATCCAGCAACGGCCCGCCGGAATTGCCGGGATTGATGGCCGCGTCCGTCTGGATCAGGCCATCGATGCGCCCGCCGTCGCCGGCCCGGATGGAGCGATCCAGCGCCGACACCACGCCCGTGGTCAGCGTGTGATCCAGACCGAAGGGGTTGCCGATGGCAAACACCTTCTGCCCCACCTGCAAGGTTGCGCTTCGGCCCAATGGAATCGGCGGCGGTGGTTTGAACGGCACATGGATGCGCAGCACGGCCAAATCGTTGGCCGGGCTCGCCCCCACCAACACCGCCCGCCAGGCGCGCCCGTCGGCCAGTCGCACAATGGCCTTCGTCGCTCCCCGGATGACATGATAATTGGTGACCACATGGCCGACGCCATCCCAAATGAAACCGGAGCCCGTTCCCCGGCGCTCGGCAATGACCATACGTGTCCACGGATCCACGATTTCCGCGGCTGTCGAAATATACACCACGGATGGACTGACGCGACGGAACAGCGCAATCGTGGATTGCTCATCGGCGGCCAGATCGCCGCGCGGCGTCACCAGCCGCGGTTCGGGCGGCGGCGCGGCCAACCACGGTCGCAGCCAGTAGCCCGCCCATGCCGCCAACAGCAGGGCCGCCAGAACTCCCGCGCGTCGCATCATGCCCCAAGCCTGCCAGCGGAGACCAAGAGCAGCAATGCGGTGCGAACAACGCACGAGGGGCGGCCCTTGGCCGCCCCTCAATCGCCGTCGAATCGACTCTCCCGCTGCGTCAGGCGCCCTGCCCGGCCGCGTCCGGCGCGACATGCGGCGATTCTTCCGCCGCTGGCGCGGTCGGAGGCTCCGGAGGCTGCCTGCTGTCGCCGTCGGACGGTCGGTGAATCTTCTTGCCGGCCATCGCCAGGTCGATCTCCTCTTCTTCCAGCGTCTCGTACTCCATCAGCGCGGCGGCCAGGTTGTGAAGCTGATCCATGTGCTTCTCGAGGATCTGCCGGGCACGATTGTAGTTGTGCTCAATCAGGCGGCGCACCTCGGCATCGATCTCCTGTGCCGTCTTCTCGGAAATATTGGTCTGGCGCGTGATTTCCCGCCCCAGAAACGGTTCATGCTCGCGCTCGCCATAGACCATCGGCCCCAAGGCGTCGGTCATGCCCCACTGGGTCACCATGCTGCGCGCCAGCTGCGTGGCCCGCTCGAAATCATTGGACGCGCCAGTGGTCATCTGGTGCAGCACCAGCTCCTCGCCCAAGCGGCCGCCCATCATGATGGCGATCTGGTCTTCCAGATACTTGCGGTCGTGGTTGTATTTGTCTTCCTCGGGCAGCTGCATGGTCACGCCCAGCGCCATGCCACGCGGAATGATGCTGACCTTGTGCACCGGATCGGCATGCTCCAGATGCTTGGCCACCAGCGTGTGGCCCGCCTCGTGGTAGGCGGTGGTGCGCTTTTGCTCCTCGGAAAGCAGCATCGAGCGGCGCTCCGCACCCATCGTGACCTTGTCCTTGGCCATTTCAAAATCGCTCTTGCTGACCTTGTCCTTGCCCAGCCGCGCCGCGTTCAGCGCCGCTTCGTTGACCAGGTTGGCCAGATCCGCGCCCGAAAATCCGGGCGTGCCGCGCGCCAGCACCTTCACATCCACGTCGGCAGCCAGCGGCACCTTCTTCATGTGCACCTTCAAAATGGCCTCGCGCCCGTTCAGGTCGGGGCGCGGCACCACCACCTGCCGGTCGAAACGCCCCGGACGCAACAGCGCCGGATCGAGCACATCCGGACGGTTCGTGGCAGCGATCAGAATCACCCCCTCGTTGGTCTCGAAACCATCCATCTCCACCAGCAACTGATTCAGCGTCTGCTCGCGTTCGTCGTTGCCGCCGCCGATACCGGCGCCGCGATGGCGCCCCATCGCGTCGATCTCGTCGATGAACACGATGCAAGGCGCGTTTTTCTTGGCCTGCTCGAACATGTCGCGCACGCGCGAGGCGCCCACGCCGACGAACATCTCGACAAAGTCGGAACCGGAAATGGTGAAAAAGGGCACGTCCGCCTCGCCGGCGATGGCGCGGGCAAGCAGCGTCTTGCCCGTGCCCGGCGGCCCCACCAGCAACACGCCCTTCGGTATCTTGCCGCCCAGCCGCGTGAACTTCGTCGGGTCGCGCAGAAAATCGATGATTTCGGTGACTTCCTGCTTGGCCTCGTCGCAACCCGCCACATCATCGAAGGTCACCTTGTTCTTGTTTTCGGTCAGCAGCTTGGCCCGGCTCTTGCCAAACGACATCGCCCCACCGCGACCACCCATGCCGCCCCCCTGCATCTGGCGCATGAAGAAGATCCACACGGCGATCAGCAACAACATCGGGAACCAGGAAATCAGCACCGACAGGAAAAACGGCATCTCCTCGGGCTTGCTGACCTCCACCTCCACATGATGGTCGATCAATCGCCGGGTCAACCCCGGATCATCGGGAATCGTCACCTGATAGGTGCGCAAATCGCCCTGAAGGTTGCGGTACTGGCCGGTGACCTCGTGATCGCGGATATGCGCGGTTTCCACCATGCCGCCATCCACCTTCTCGATGAATGCGGTGTAGGACATCCGCTCACCGCCGCTCATCGGTGGATTGAACATGTTGAACAGGCTGATCATCACGAAGCCGATCACCAGCCACAGCAAAAGATTCTTACCCATGCATCGTTCCTTTTCGTCTCGGTTCGTCGCGCGCGCCGCGTCGTTCGCCGCACCCGCCAGCTTCGGTGCAGCATAGCCGACGCAAGATGAAGCGGGGATGAAACGCCGCTCCGTGCGTCACGGCAGCCTTGCATCGACAGGCCGAAGTTGCAAGCGCCCGGGCACCCGCTCCAGCCGGCATCGCGTCAGATCCACACCGCCCCGACCTCCCGCCGCCAGCCATGCCTCGACCTGCACGATATGCCGGCGACCCAGACGCCTGCCATCTCCCAGCAAGCATCGGGCCATGCGCTGCAACACCCAGGCACGCACAGGCGGCTCCGAACGCCGCCATGCATGCCAGGGTGCATGCACCATGCCACCCTCGCGCAACACCGGAATATCCGCGCTCCGGCCATCAAGTTCCCCCGCCACCCGCCGCGCTTGCGCACCCCAACGAAGAAACAAACCGACCGGGTCCACACCCCGCGCGCGCATGGCGGGAAACAGCACATGGCGGATGCGATTGCGCCACAAACGAACATCCCGGTTGCTCGCATCCTCCAGCCACGGCACGCCAGCCCGAACCAGCGCGGCAACCAGTTCCTCCTTGGGCACGGCGAGCAACGGACGCATCACCCGCACGCCGGCCATCACGCGCTCACCTCGCATGCCGGCGCAGCCCGCCACGCCCGCGCCTTGCAGCAACCGCATGCAAACCGTCTCGGCCTGGTCATCCCGATGATGCGCCAGACACAACGCCTCCACGCCATCCTCGCGCGCCCAGCGCGCAAACATCCGGAGTCGCGCCCGACGCGCCACGGCCTCGCGATTCGCGCCCGGCGCATCCTCCATCCGCGCACAGCGAAATGGCACTCCCCACGCGCGCATCCTGTCTCCCAACCATGCGGCCTCGGTCGCCGATTCTGCCCGCCAGCCATGATCCACATGCCAGGCCAGCACCTCATGCCCCGCCGACACCAGCGCCAGCAGCAGGGCCATCGAATCCGCTCCGCCCGACAGTCCCACCGCCACACGCCGGGGCAGAACGGGCCCGTCGGCCAGCCAGCGTCGCGCCTCCTCAAGCAACGGCGGGCAACCGCGCGCCGCCGGCCTCAGTGCCGAGACCACAGCGCCAACCCTTCCCGCGCGATCAGGCGCGCGGCCTCGGTGGCATGATCGAGTACTTCATAAACATCCATGTCCACCCCGCCCAGGCAAGGCTTGCCGACACGAACAATGAACAGCATCGGTGCATCCTCGCCCTGTTCGATCACAATCAGATCCAGCGCCCCCTCCGGCAGCCGGAAACCCCGCAACACCCGCGCCGCCTCGGCGTGCTCCACACGGTACTCGCGCACGTGGGCACGACCACGCACGCTCCCGACAAATTCCGTCAAGGCCGGCAGGGTCATGGCAAACCCGTTGTTGCAGAGCAGCTGCACCTGCCCGCCCGTTCCGCTGTCCACGCTTGCCATCCGCACACCGCCCAAGGGCCTGCTCCCCAACAGATCGGAATATCACACGTCTGATATTCAGTC
>CAYVBG010000064.1:0-8255 GCA_964449205.1 uncultured Zetaproteobacteria bacterium
AGGACGCCGCCCTCTCACGGCGGAAACAGGGGTTCGACTCCCCTTGGGAGTACCAGTTCAGTCTTGGCATTGTTCGGGCCGGTAGCTCAGTTGGCAGAGCAGCAGACTTTTAATCTGCGGGTCGCAGGTTCGAGACCTGCCCGGCTCACCATTCTCCCCCGTCAGCCGGATGACGCGGCCAGCCGCTTCATCAACAAAGGCGGCAGCACGGTCGTACCGGCGATGACCAGGATCATCACCGCGTAGAGGTCGTCGTCGAATACGTTGGCTGTTCGGGCCAGCTCGGTGAAGATCAGCCCCACTTCCGCGCGCGGAATCATGGCCACGCCAATCATCCATTGCTCGCTTCGTTGGGCCCGGATCAGGAAACCGCCCATGAGCTTGGTGAGCAGTGCCAGCGCCAGCAGCGTTGTGGCCATCCACCACACCGTGGGTGAACTCCAGTCCACGGCGCGCAGGTTCAGCGAGGCGCCGACCATCACGAAGAAGATGGGTGTGAACAGGTGGATGACCGGCTTGGTGTCTTGCTCCACGTCGGTCAGGAAGGCTGCATCCGGCCTCCAGGACGGTGGCGCCGGGAGCCTGAAATGCGGCGAAAGCGCCAGTCCTGCCGCGAAACCTCCCAACAGCGCCGGCGCGCCCACCGCATGCGCCAGCCAGGCGAAAAACAGCACCAGCACGATGGCGGAGGTCGGAATCAGCCCGGGGATGGCGGCATGTGCGCGGAAGCGGCACACCAGCCCGGTCATCAGGCTGGCGGCCACGGGGGCAATGGCCACGAACAAGGCGACGAACAGCAGAATGCGGGCGGCGTTGAACAGGCTGGCGCCGCCGTTGGCGAACTCGAACAGCAACGCCAGCAATACCACGCCCAACACGTCGTCGATCACCGCCGCGCCCAGCACCACCTCGGCGGCGCGCGAGCGATGCAGCTCCAAATCGCGCATCACGCGCATGGTGACGCCGATGCTGGTGGCGGTGAGGGCGCCGCCAATGAACAGCGACACGATCACACTCTGGCCGAAGCCGTGGCGGGCCAGCATGAAGCCCAGCGCCAGCGGCGCGACGAATCCGGCGATGGCCACCACGGCCGAGGCCCGTCCACGGCGCACGAGGTTGGCAATGTTGGTGTCCAGTCCCACTTCGAAGAGCAGCAGAATCAGGCCGATTTCGGCCAGCAGGCGCAGCATGTGGTCGGCACTGATCCAGCCCAGCATGCCAGGCCCCAGCACGATGCCGGCGGTCATCTCTCCCATCATGGCCGGCACCCCGGCCCGCGCCGCGGCCTCGCCGGCCAGCCGCGCGCCCAGCAGCACGATCAGCAGTTCCAGAATGAAGGCGTTGACTTCCATCAGGCCGCAATATGGCGAAGCAGCCGGCTTTATGCCAGCCGTTTCATCACGACCATCTTCTCCACGCTCATTTCGAGCATGGCCGGGCGCAGGCCCTCGCGCCCCAGTCCGGAGCCCTTGACGCCGCCGTAGGGCATGTGATCGACACGGAAGGTGGGTGCGTCGTTGACCACCACGCCGCCGACGTCCAGCGATTCGACGGCCTGTTGCACATGGGCCAGGTCGCGGCTGAAGATGGCGGCCTGGAGGCCGAATTCGGACTGGTTGACGCGCGCGATGGCATCGTCGAGCTCGCGGAATGGAGATACGGTGACCACCGGGCCGAAGATTTCCCTTCGGCACACGCCCATGTCTTCGCGCACATGGGTCAACACCGTCGGCCCAATCAGGTTTCCCGCCGCTTCCGGCAGGCGCTTGCCGCCGCAGGCCACATGAGCGCCGGCCGCCACGGCCTCGTCGATCCAGGTCGTGATGCGTTCGGCCGCGCGGGCGTGGATCACCGGCCCCACCATCACATCGTCCCGGCGCGGATCACCGGTGCGCAGCGCGCCTGTTTCGCGGATCAGCGCGTCCAGGAAGGTGTCGTGGACATGCGCATGCACGTAGATGCGCTGCACCGAGATGCACGACTGGCCGGCCTGCGCGAATCCGCCCAGCGCGCAGGCGCGGGCCGCCGCCTCCACGTCGGCTCCGTCGTCCACGATGACGCCGGCGTTGCCGCCCAGTTCGAGCAGCACGGGCTGGCGCTCGACCTGTTTCTTGATGCGCCAGCCGACGTCGGCGCTGCCGGTGAAGCTGACCAGGCGGATGATCGGGCTGGCCAGCAGCAGGGGGATGTCCGCATGGCGCATCGGCAGCACATTGAAGGCGCCGTCGGGCGCGCCGGCCTCGCTGGCGATGCGGGCCAGCAGCAGCGCCGAGATGGGGGTGTCGCTGGAAGGTTTGATGACGACCGGATTGCCGACGGCCAGTGCCGGCGCCACTTTGTGGGCGACCAGATTCAGCGGAAAGTTGAACGGCGTGATGCCGAGCACGGGGCCCAAGGGCTCGCGCCGCGTCCAGCCTTCATATCCCCGGCCGCGCGTCATGCCGTCCAGCGGAATGCGCTCGCCATCGAAACGCCGCGCCTCGGCTGCCGCCCACGCAAACACCGACAGCGTGCGTTCGAGTTCCTGCATGGCGAAGCGGCGCGGCTTGCCGCTTTCCATGATGATGGCGTCCACGAGTTCGGTGCGTGCCTCCTGCAGTCCGGCAGCGATGCGTTTCAGGATCTCCGCGCGTTCGGCGCGCGACATGCGCGCCATGTCCGGCGCCGTGCGGGCGCAGGCGCGCAGGGTGCGTTGCACGTGTCGGCGACCGGCCAGCGACACCGTGGCCACGGTGGTTCCGTCGTAGGGGTTGGTGACGGTGAGCGACTGCTCGCCGTCGCAGGCCTCGCCGTTGATCCAGAGGTAGAAGTGCGGGGTTGCGGGCATGGCGGCGTCCTCCCGGGATGGCTGCTGCTGCCCATGCTTATAGCACATGGCGCTGTCTTCTGCCTGCGCCGTTGTGCGGCGGGTTTCACCCCGGTGCGGCAGAATGATAGATTGCGCCGATGATGCGCGGATACGGGTGGGCGGGAATGGTGTTGTGTCTGACGCTGGCATCGCCGGCGCGGGCGGAGACGGATGCGCTGGAACAAGCCCGGCAGGCGGTTGAGGCCGGGCGCTACCAACAGGCCGTGGACGCGCTTTCGCCCTGGTTGACGCAGCATCCCCGCAATGATCGGGGGTGGTTTCTTTTGGGGGTGGCCTGGGCGCATCTGGACAAACGCGCCGATGCGCTGGCTGCGTTCCGCAAGGTGACGGTGCTGAAGCCCCGCATGCCGGAGCCGCATGTCAACATGGCGGCGCTGTTCGTTCGGATGGGCGATGCGGAGAGCGCCATCGACGAACTGGAGCTGGCGCTGGCGCTCAATCCGGACATGCCTCGCGTCGAGGTCGATCTGGCGAATCTGCTCGTGCGTTCGGCCCTGAGACACTACAGGCGCGCGTTGGGGCGCCTGCCCGCCGATACGCTGGCGGCAAGGCGCTACAACGCGCTGCGCCGGGCCTTCACGCAGCCGGAAGAAGTGCCCTTGCCCGCCACGGCTGCCGTGACGCCGCCCGTGGTGGATACGGCCGAAGGCGCGGCGAACGGGGCCGGCGGCGGCCAACGACCGCCCCGACCGAACGAGGAGGGCGGGCGGTTGACCGCCGTGCTGGACGCGCTGGAAGCATGGCGCAAGGCTTGGGCCGCGAAGGATCTGAACACCTATTTTGCCGCCTACGCGGAGGACTTCACGCCGCCGCGACGGTTTGGATCGCGCGCGGCATGGCGCGCCTACAAGCAACGCGTGATTCGCAACAAGCCGTCCATCCGGATACGGTTGGAGGATGTGCGGGTGCGGTTTCCGGATGCGACGCATGCCTTGGTGCGCATGACGCAGCATTACCGTGCTGGCGCCTACGCCAGCGACGACCGCAAGCAGCTCGCGTTCCGTCGTGTGGACGGGGACTGGAAGATCGTGCGCGAGGAGGTCGTGCCATGAGGCGGGCGTGGCTTGCGCTGGCGTGGGTGCTGCTGGCGTCGCCGGTCGCCGCCGCAACGGATTGGCGCATCACGCCCGATGAGTCCGCGCGGCTGGCGCGGGCGCTGGATGGCGAGCCGGGCGCGCGCCTGAAACCGGCCGATCGCCGCATTCTGCGGGCCACGCTGGCGTTGCGCGAGGGCGCGTATGCGCGCGTGGCCGAGATTCTGGCCGACCGGGCGCTGGACGCCGACCCGCTGGCCAATGTGCTGCGCGCCGAGGCGCATCGCCGCATGGCGCTGGCGGCATTGAAGCGCGCCGGCGGCTATGCGCGGCATGCCGGGCCGGTGGAGGAGAATCTGGCGCGACTCGATCTGGCCCCCGATTTGGCCGAGGCGGAGGCGCGGCTTCGGGCTTTTGCCGAGGAGATCGACCGGGCGCTGGGCGAGCCGGTGGATGTGTTGATGCTGGGCGAGAGCGTGGCCAGCGTGGCGCTGGTGGACAAGGAACGGGCGCGTCTGCTCGTGTTCGCGCCGGACGGCAAGGGCGGGCTGAAACTGGTGGACAGCGAATATGCCTCCACCGGCATGCGCCCCGGCGACAAGCGCCGGCGGGGCGACATGCGCACGCCCAACGGTGTGTACCGTTTTGTCGCCGAGCGTGACGATCCGTCCTTGCGGGCGCGTTACGGTCCGCTGGTGTTTCCGATCGATTATCCGAATGCGCTGGATCGCCTGCATGGCAAGAATGGCGACGGCATCTGGCTGCATGGCTATGCCCGCAACGTCTGCCGGCGTCCGCCGCGCGACACCAATGGCTGCGTGGCCTTGCCGAACGACCGCCTGCTGGCCGTGAAGCGGTGGATTCGTCCGCGCCGAAGCTGGATGATTGTGGGCGAGCGCCTGCGCTTTGGCGATGCCGCCGCGCGCACGGCGCTGAAACAGTCGCTGGCCGGGGCGCTGGATGCGTGGCTGCGCGACTGGCAGTCGCGCGATGCCGATGCCTATCTGGCCCATTACCATCCGGCGTTCCGGTCGGGGAAATACAATCTGGCCTCATGGTCGCGCTACAAGCGGCGGGTGAATGGCCGCAAGCGCTACATTCGCGTGCGCATCGACGATCTGACCCTGCTGCACGATCCCAACCGCTGGCCGGAGGGCGAGGTGGCCGTGGCCGAGTTCCGTCAGGTCTACGACTCGGACAACTACCATGATGTCACGCGCAAGCGGCTGTTTCTGGCGCGCAAGGACGCCAGCCGGCCCTGGCGCATCCTGATCGAGGAAAGCGAACCCGTGCGTTGACGCGCGCCCGTCGCTACACTGCCGCGCCCATGAGGCAGGCGTTCATTCGCAATTTCTCCATCATCGCGCACATCGATCACGGCAAGTCCACGCTGGCCGACCGCCTGATCGAGGAAACCGGCGCGCTCTCCGAACGGGAGATGAAGAAGCAGGTGCTGGATTCGATGGATCTGGAGCAGGAGCGCGGCATCACCATCAAGGCGCAAACGGCCAGTCTCGACTATCGTGCGCGGGACGGGCGCGACTATCGGCTGAACCTGATCGACACGCCCGGACACGTGGATTTCACCTACGAGGTGTCGCGTTCGCTTCAGGCTTGCGAGGGCGCGTTGCTGGTGGTGGACGCGACCCAGGGCGTGGAGGCGCAGACGCTGGCCAATGTCTGGCTGGCGCTGGAGAACGATCTCGAAATCATTCCGGTCATCAACAAGATCGACCTGCCCAGCGCGGACGTGGATGAGGCGCGCCGCCAGATCGAGGAGGTCATCGGCCTGGATGCCTCGGAGGCGATTCCGGTGTCGGCCAAGACCGGCGAGGGTGTGCGCGAGGTGCTGGAGGCCATCGTGGCACGCGTGCCGCCGCCGCCCGCGCGCGACGATGCGCCGCTGCGCGCCCTGGTCGTGGATTCGTGGTTCGACGCCTATGTCGGCGCGGTGGCGCTGGTGCGCGTGTTCGAGGGCGTGTTGGGCAAGGGCGAAAAGGTGAGGCTGATGTCCGCCGCGACCGACGCCGCCTATGAGGTGCAGGATGTCGGCGTGTTCCGCCCCGGGCCGGTTTCGCGCCAGCGGCTGGTTTCGGGCGAAGTCGGGTTTCTGGTGGCCGGCATCAAGCAGCTGGCCGATCTGCGGGTGGGCGATACGGTGACGCACGCGAAACATTCCGCAAGCCGGCCCTTGCCGGGCTTTCGCGAGCCGAAACCGATGGTGTTTTCCGGCCTGTATCCGGTCGATTCCGGCGATTACGCGGAACTGCGCGATGCGCTGGAGAAACTGCATCTGAACGATCCGGCCTTCACGTTCGAACCGGACAACTCGGCTGCGCTCGGGCTGGGCTTTCGCTGCGGTTATCTGGGCATGCTGCACATGGAGATCGTGCAGGAGCGGCTGGAGCGCGAGTTCGGGCTGGAGCTGATTTCCACCGCGCCGTCGGTGGTGTATCGCGTGCATCTGACCGACGGCGGCATGCGGGAGATTTCCAATCCCAGCGAGTTTCCCGAGCCGCAGCGTATCGCCTCCATCGAAGAGCCGACGGTGATGGCCAACATCTTTACGCCCGAGGAATACGTGGGGCCGATGATGCGCCTGTGCCAGGAACGGCGCGGTGAGCAGCAGGACATGAAGTTCATCGGTCCCGGCCGGGTGATGCTCGTGTACCGGCTGCCGCTGGCGGAGATGGTGATCGACTTTCACGACAAGCTGAAATCCATGTCGCGCGGCTACGCCTCGATGGATTACGAGCTTTCGGAGTTCCGCGCCGCCGACGTGGTGAAGCTGGATATTCTGGTGCATGGCGAACCGGTGGATGCGCTGAGCCTCATCGTTCACCGATCCATCGCTGAAGGGCGCGGGCGGGATCTGGTCAGGAAGCTGCGCGAACTGATTCCGCGCCAGCAGTTCGATGTGCCCTTGCAGGCGGCCATCGGCGGCCGTATCCTGGCCCGCGAGACGGTCAAGGCCATGCGCAAGAATGTGACCGCCAAGTGCTACGGCGGCGACATCACCCGCAAACGCAAGCTGCTGGAGAAACAAAAAGCCGGCAAGAAGCGCATGAAGGCCATCGGCAGCGTGGAGGTGCCGCAGGAGGCCTTTCTGGCCGTGCTCAAACTGGGCGAGGAGGGTTGAGTGAACACCGGCAAGAGCGCGCTTCGGGAATGGCTGGAATCGGTGATCATCATCGCATTGATCGCGGTGGTGGTGCGCAGCTTCGTGGTCGCGCCGTTCAAGATTCCGTCTTCCAGCATGGTGCCGACACTGGAAGTGGGCGACTACATCTTCGTGCTGCGCTACCCCTACGGCATCCGGATTCCGTTCACCGACCTTCAGTTTTTTCCCCATTCGCCCAAGCGTGGCGACGTGGTGGTGTTCGACTATCCCGAGGATCGCAGCAAGGACTACATCAAGCGGGTGGTGGGCCTGCCGGGCGACGAGATCGTGTACAAGGACAACCGCCTGTATGTGAACGGCAGGGAGATGCCGTTGGAGAAGCGGGGCGAGCGATCCTATTTCATGGCCAGCGGGCAGGCCGATGTGGCCGGCCTCTACGAGGAGCGGTTGTTTGATGTGCGGCATCCGGTGTTGCGCAAGGCGTTTTCCATCCGGGACGGCCACTGGACGGTGCCGGCGGGGCACTATTTCATGATGGGGGACAACCGCAACAACTCGCGGGATTCCCGTTTCTGGGGATTTGTGCCACAATCTTACCTCGTGGGTCGCGCGGTCATTGTCTGGTGGTCGTGGGACTCGCACGCCGGTCGGGTGCGCTGGGAGCGCCTGGGCCATGTGATTCGATGAGGCCAATGCCACGCGCAGGCCGGGGAGGGCGCATGCACGGAATGACGGAGCGACAACGCGGGTTTTCGTTCATCAAGACGATGCTGGTTCTGGCCGTGCTGTCGGCCGGCGCATGGGCGGCCTACAATGTGCTGCCGGTCTACAACGCCTACTGGAAGGTGCAGGACGTGTTCGAGTCGGCCGCGCGCAACATGGCGGGCAGCACGGCCAGCGAGATTCGCGCCCGACTGCCCGATCTGTTCTTCGTCAAATACCTGAAGCACGACGATTTGCCGCAGGAGTTTTACGACAATCTGGACATCCGCGCCGACGGCAACCGCGTGACCATGACCTCGTCCTACCATGTGACGGTGTGGCTGCTGGGGCCGGTGGAGAGCGTGGACCCGGATTCCGACTACGACCCCGCCGCGCTGCGTGGCATGGACAGGCTGCGCGACGCCCTGCGGCTGGATTTCGATTTCGAACCTCATGCCGAAACCCCCTGATGCGCCGGGGCGGGCGCTGGAATCCCGCATCGCGTATCATTTCCAGGATTCACGGTTGC
>CAYVBG010000065.1:0-8229 GCA_964449205.1 uncultured Zetaproteobacteria bacterium
AGCCGCGTGCCGCCCTGCCCGAAATGCCACGCCACCGAGTTCCGCAAGGGCTGGTAACGCGCGCGCTCGCGTTGTTGGCAGCGGCGCAAACGCCGCCCCCTGGATCAGGCGGGTATTTGCGCGACAGCGATTGAACCTCCGGCCCGGACGCCTCTTGGCGTCATCGCGGCAGTCGAGGCACCCGAATTTCCTGTTCGGCTCCCGAAAGGCTTTCCAGAAAGGCCCGCAGGGCCTGTTTCTCCGGAGCGCTCAGGCCGATCGGTTTCAGTTCGTTGCCCGAACCGACGCGGTCACCGCCACGATTGAAGAAATCGATCACTGCTTCCAGTGTGCGCAGCGAGCCGTTGTGCATGTAGGGTGGGGTATTGGCTACATTGCGCAGGCCCGGCGTGCGGAAAGCGTTGCGATCCTCGGGGCGTCCGCTGATTTCAAAGCGGCCCGGATCCACGCTGTTCAGGCCGATGTTGTGGAATCGCGAATCGGAGAATGCCGGACCCGAGTGGCAACGCACGCAACGGGCCTTGCCAGTAAACAGCGCAAACCCGTGCCGCGCCTCGTCAGACATCGCGGATTTGTCGCCGCTCAGCCAGCGATCGAACGCGCTGTTCTGGCTGACAATGCTCCGTACGAACACGGCCAGCGCCTTGACGATGCGATCGAATGTCACCTGCGGCCCCCGGAATGCCTGATCGAAAGCGGCGCGATAACCCGGAATGCCGCCGATGCGCCGCTCGATGGTGTGAGCGTCGGCATGGTCGCCGGCCACGGGTGTCAGGATATGCTGGGCGATGGCGCGCTCCAAGGTGCTGGACCGGCCGTCCCAGAAAAAGGCGCGCATGTAGGCGAGATTGATCAAAGCGGGGGTGTGGCGGCCCAGTGCGCGGTTGGCGCCCATCGCGCGCGGCATGCCGTCGGCCCAGTTCAAACCCGGGTTGTGACAGGTGATGCAGGCTTGCGCGGGATCGCCGGTCAGTCTCGGGTCGAAAAACAGTTTTCGGCCAAGCTCGGCCCGGGCGGAACTGTAGGGGTTGTCGGCTGGCCAGGATGGCGGAGGAAGCAGCCAGGCCGAGCCCTGCTGCGAGGCGGAAGCGTCGCCCGGCGGTTCGGCCATCGTGCTTGCGGGGAACAGCCACCCGCCGAGGGCCAGGAGAGCGGTCGCGAATGCGGTGAGGTGCGTCAACATGCCTCCATGATCCGGTTTTTCCCGCCGCCCCTTGCACGAAAGGCTAGGGATGCTCCCGAAAAATTCAACCGGTCCTCACCCCGGGTCAGTCGTCGGGATAGGGAAGCGGATCAGACAGTCCCAGCCCGGCAAACCCTTGTCGCCGGAACCGGCAGGCGTCGCAATGGCCGCATGGCTTGCCATCGGACGAGGGATCGTAGCAGGAATGCGTGAGCGCGTAATCCAGCCCCAGATCCAGCCCGAGAGCGATGATTTCCGATTTTTTCATTCGAATCAGCGGCGCTTCAATGGTCAATGGCTGCCCTTCAACGCCTCGTTTCGTGCCCAGCTCCGCCGCCTGCCGGAAGGCGCTCAGGAACTCCGGGCGGCAATCGGGGTAACCCGAATAGTCCACCACGTTGGCGCCGATGACGATTCGCCCTGCATCCAGCGTTTCGGCCAATGCGACGGCCAGCGAAAGGAAAATCAGATTCCTCGCAGGCACATAGGTGATCGGAATGCGTTCTCCGGATGCCCGGTCCTTGGGCACGTCCATGGCATCGGTCAACGCCGAACCTCCAATGGCTGCCAGATCGACACGCACCACATGATGGCGGCTCACCCCCAGATTTTCGGCCACCCGGGCCGCGGCCTCCAGTTCGATGCGATGGCGCTGGCCGTAATCAAAGGCCAGACTGTGGCAGTCCCACCCCTGACGCCGGAGAGCCCAAGCCAGCGCCGTGCTGGAATCCAGCCCGCCGGAGAGCAGCACCACCGCCCGGGTCATACGCCTGCGGTCTCCGCACCCCAAATGTATTTGTGCCATTGAAGTTGCAGGCGAACGGGCGCATGGTCGTCCAGGATCCAGCCGGCCAGCTCGGCGGGCGACAATGCGCCCCACACCGGAGAGAGCAGCACCGGCACATGCGGCCGGAAGCGTGCGACGACTTCCAGCACCCACAGATAGTCCTCGCGGTTGCGAATCACCGCCTTGATTTCGTCGCCGTCTCTCAGATGCTCAAGGTTTTCCCAGTGGTTGCGTTGGGCCTCGCCGCTGCCCGGCGTTTTGATGTCCAGAATCCGGCGCACGCGTGCATCCAGATGCGAGATGTCGAATGCGCCGGAGGTTTCCAGTTGCACGGCAGGGCGTGTCTCGGCGAGCGCCGCGAGCAGTGCGGGCGTGAACTTCTGCGCCAGCGGCTCGCCGCCGGTGACCAGCGCCAGCGGTCGACCACGCCGTTTCACCTCGGCCACGATATCGTCGATGGGGCGGGATTCGCCGGCGTCAAATGCCAGCGCCTGCGGGGTGTCGCAATAGGAGCAGCGCAGCGGGCATCCGGCCAGCCGCACCAGTGTGCAGGGCGTGCCGGCCAGGGTGCTTTCGCCTTGGAGGCTGTCGTAGATTTCATGAACGCGAACCGCGCCGCGCATGGAGCGCAAGATGCCGGCCATGCGTCGGTCACCGACGATCGGCGGGAGCGGCGAGAGCCTTGAGCTGGTTGCGGGCGTTTTCGGCCGCAGCGCTGTCGGGATGCAGGCGAATCAGGCGTTCCAGCGTCTGGCGGGCTTGTTGGGCGTGTCCCTGCTGTTTGTGGGCGATGCCCAATTTCAGCAGCGCAACCGGATGTTTGGGGCTGTCCGGATATTGCCGGGCCACCGTTTCCCAGGCCCGGATGGCGGCCTGGACATCCCGTTTCGCATAATGGCTCTCTCCAAGCCAGTACCAGGCCTGATCGGCGAACTTGCCCTTGGGGAAGTCGTGCAACAGCTTGCGAAAGCCCTCGATGGCCTCATCGAAACGCCCGCTCTTGAGCGCCAGATAGGCGGCGGTATAGGCGTTTTTCTCGGCTTCTTCGCGCCGGGCCGCCACTGCGGACGCGCCGGCGACGACCGGTGGGGGCGTGGTGATGGTCTTGGCGATACGATCGAGTTTTTTGACCAGTTTGCGTTTGGTGATGCGACTCGTGCGGCGGCTGCGCGCCGTGGCGCGTTTCAGGTTCGCGATGTCGGCCCGCAACTGAACCACGGCGGCCTTGGTGGCCTCCTGCTCCGAGCCTTGCTTGGTCAGACGCGCCTCCAGTTCGATCAGTCGCTTGTCGATGTTCGCCAGTTTTTGCCCGGTTTGCTCCTGTTGCTCGGCCAGCGTTTTCAGCCGGGAGAGCACCAGCCGGCGGTCATCGGGCCATGCGGCCTCATCCTTCTTGCCAGCGCAAGACGACAGGACGAGGGCGCACACAACCAAAGCAGCGGCCACCGACGATGCCGGTGGCCGCTGTCTGGATGTTTCCCCGGCGGACTTAGCGAACAACGATGTCCGCGCGGCGATTCTGCGCCCAGCAGGCCTCGCCCGTGCCCTTGCACACCGGACGCTCCTCGCCGAAGGAGACGGTGCTGATGCGAGCGCCATCCACGCCACGATTCACCAGATAGGCCTTCACGGCATCGGCGCGACGCTGACCCAACGCCAAATTGTATTCGCGGCTGCCGCGCTCGTCGCAATTGCCCTCAATGGTGATGGCCTTGTCGGGATTGGCGTTCAGCCAATCGGCGTTGGCGTCCAGGATGCTCTGCGCGGCGGCATCGAGAGCCGAGCTGTCGAAAGCGAAATAAACCGAATGCGAAGACGGCTCCTGAACCCGGGATACGGCCTGTGTGGACGGCTCGGCGGTGCTGGCGGCGGCCGGCTTGCTTCCGGCGCTGGAGTCCACGGTGGTCTTCTTGGCGCAGCCGGCAAACATCAGGCCACAAGCCGCGACCACGGCCAGTCCGATGCGTGAGTGTCGTTTCATGTTCATGGGGTTTCCTCCCTTCCTTTGTTTATCCGTCCGGCCATCGCCGACGCAGGCGGCGTCAGTGCGACCAGGCGGGGTCTGATGCATCCTCGTCGGGTGAGGTGATGGCTTCCACCATGCCTCCCCAAGCGGGCACTCTATACACCCTGCGCGTGCCATGCACCTCTTTGGAGAAGAGCAGCATCTGCGCGTTGGGCGACCATGCCGGCGATTCGATACGCCCGCCCGTGGCCAGATAGCGCACGTCGCTTCCGTCCACCTGCATGGTGGCCAAAGCATATTCCCATCCCTTGCGGGTAATCAAGGCAATTCTGTCACCATTGGGCGACCATGCCGGCGAGGTGTTGTAGGGGCCGTTGTGGGTGATGCGTTCCACATGGCCGTCGCGCAGGCGAATGCGGAAGATTTGCGGCGAGCCTCCGTCGCGGTCGCTGGTGAAGGCGATCCATTGGCCGTCCGGCGACCAGGTGGGGGTGGTGTCGATGGCCGGATGATGCGTGAGCTGTTTCCACATTCGGCGTTTGACGTCGAACAACCAGATGTCCGCATTGCCGCCGCGTGAAAGCGTGGCGGCGATGAACCGGCCGTCTGGCGACCATTCCGGCGTGCTGTTCAGGCCCGGAAACGCACCAAACGCACGTCGCCGGCCGGTGGTCAGGTCGAAGATTTCCAGGCGTGGACGGTTGCCGACATAGGTATTCAACGCCACCAGCCGGTTGTCCGGCGACCAGTCCGGCGAGAGCAGCAGGGTGAAGTTGCGGCCCACCGCCTGGCGGTTGGCGCCGTCTTGATCCATATAAATGAGATCGGCCAGATCGCCGTGCTTGCGCACATAGAGCACATGGCTGTCGAAATATCCTTTCACGCCGGTCGCGGCCAGGTAGATGAGATTGGCGATGCGGTGCGCCAGAAGCCTGACGTGCCCGGCGTCGCCCCGCACCGTGCTTGCGGCCAGCGGCTTGTTGCGAAACGGATCGTGCACCGTGACCCGGGCGATCCAGCGATCGCCGTCGCGCCGCATCCGGGCGATGGCCAGAATGTCCGCGCCAATGATGCGCCAGTCGTCATAGTCCAGATGGTCGCGCGTATCGGCGGCACTGGCCAGAAAACTCAGTGGATTCAGCGCGGTGAACGAACGGCTGGATACCAGATCGCGGCGAACGACGCGCCGGACGAGCCGGGCGGCGTCGGAGTCTGGGGCGTCCACGAGCCAGGCCAGCTTCAGAGGTTGATAGCCGGACTGATAAATCTCGAACTCGGCCGCGCCCGCGACGCGCCCCATGACCAGCACCAGCGCCATCCCCATCACGAGCAATCGCATGGTCGCGCTTTCTAGTCGTGCCGCGCAGGGAATGCAAGTGACCATTGGCCGTTTCCGGCGTAGCTTTCCGCACCATGAAGGCTGCGGCATCCTCCGCCGGTTCGCCACGGGGCGAGGGCGCGCCCCTGCTGCGTCTCGGATTCCGTCCCTTCTTTGTTGGCGCGGGGCTGTTTGCGGTGATCGGCATGGGGGTATGGGGCGTGGAGACCGGCTTGGGCGGGGCGCTGCATGCCAGAAGCCTTTCCCCGGCATTTTGGCACGCGCATGAAATGGTCTATGGCTATGCGTTGGCCGTTGTTGCCGGGTTTCTGCTGACGGCCGTGCGCAACTGGACCGGCGTGCCGACGCCGCATGGTGGACGGCTGGGAGCGCTGGCCGGATGCTGGCTGGCGGCGCGCGTGGCGTGGATGACGCCCGCATCGGGTGCGCCGTTCGTCGCCGCCATCCTGGATGGCGTATTTGGCGCATGGCTGGCCATCGAGGTGATGCGTCCGGTGATTCAGGCGCGTCAATGGAGCAACATCGGCGTGACCTCCAAGGTCGTGTTCTTTCCGGTGGGGCACGCGCTGTATGCATGGGGCGCGCTGCACGGACGGCCCGACATCGAGCGCATGGGCGTATTCATTGGCCTGTACATGCTGTTGTCGCTGATTCTGGTGCTGGCGCGACGGCTGCTGCCAAAGTTCATCGAACGCGGGCTGGAGGGGTGTGCCTCACCGGTCAATCGCGCATGGGTGGATATCGCCTGTTTCTCCCTGTTCCTGGCGTTTGCGGTCTGCGACGTGTTTTTCGACGCCCCGATGGTTGCGGGCGCGCTGGCCGCCGCGCTGACGGCATTGCATGCGACTCGACTGTGGGGATGGCATGCGCCCGGCATCTGGCGCAAGCCGCTCTTGTGGTCGCTGTTCCTCGCCTATGGGTGGATAATCGCAGGATTTGCGCTGGAGGCGGCTTCCGTGTTCGCGGGCATTGCACCCTCGCTGGGCGTGCACGCCTTCACTGTGGGCGGCATCGGTCTGATGACGCTGGCGATGATGGCCCGGGTAAGCCTGGGGCATACCGGCCGGAATGTGACAACGCCGCCGGATGCGGTGACAGGCATGCATGGCCTGCTTCTGGCCTGTGCGTTGGCGCGTGTGATCGGCCCTTTGGTTGCGCCCTCGCTCCATGCTGTATGGGTGGCGTTGTCGCAGGCGATGTGGATGGGGGCGTTCGCGTGGTTTGTGGCCGTGTATGGCCCCATGCTGGCGCGCCCGCGCCTGGATGGACGCCCGGGGTGAATGCGCGCGGTGCCTGTTTGGCTTTGTCAGGCATGCTCCAATACACGGCATCCCGGGCCAAGGACGGCGGCCCGTTCGGGGCGTCGAAAACACGTCTGCATGCATGACGGATGGAATGCCTGAAAAATGCAAGAAAACCCATCCCGCCCCATCACCGCCCATCTCAGGCGCGTTGATGAATTGGAAAACTGCCGGGAGACGCCGGCCCGCGCGGCTTGCAATTCGTGTCGCGGGCCTGAACAATCCGGCGCACACTGCGGCCGGGAGGGGCGATGTCCGTTTACACCGAACTGACGCCGGACGATATCCGGCGGATTCTCGAAGGCTACGATCTGGGGCCGTTGCAGGGGTTTTCCGGCATCGCCGATGGCATCGAGAACACGAACTATTTTCTGGATACCGAACGCGGGCGCTTCGTGCTCACCGTGTTCGAGCGCATGGATGCGGAAGAGCTGCCGTATTTCATGGCGCTGATGCACCATCTGGCCGGGGCGGGCTTCCCCTGCCCGGATGTGATGCGCAGGCGGGATGGCGCGATGCTGTTCACCCTGCGCGCCGGCGGCGAGGAGAAGCGGGGCTGCATCGTTTCGCGGCTGCCGGGGCGCACGCTGGCGCGGCTGAACGAGGCGCAGCTTCGCGCCTCGGGCTACGCGATGGGCGCGCTGCATCTGGCCGGCGCGGATTTCCCGCTGCGCCGCGCGAACCCGACCGGCTTTGCGTGGCTGCGGGGCACGGTGGAGCACATGCGCGGCGAGGTCGCCGCCCGCTACGGGGAGGAGGCTTGGGGGTTGTTGGCGAGCGAGCTGGCCTGGCAGGAGGCGCAGGATTTCGGCGGCCTGCCGGCGGGCGTGATCCACGGGGATTTGTTCACCGACAACATCCTGTTCGAGGGCAATCAGGTCTCCGGCGTGATTGATTTCTACTATGCGCACGATGCGCCCTATGCGATGGATGTGGCGATTGCGCTGAATGCGCAGGCGGTGCTGCTGCGTTCAGCCGAGGAGGATGCGGCGCGGATGCGGGCGTTTCTGGAGGGCTACGCCCAAGTGCGCAAGCTGCGGGAGGACGAGCAGGCCGCGCTGCCGGCGCTGCTGCGGCGCGCGGCGCTGCGCTTTTGGGTCTCCCGTTTGCACGATGCGCTTTTCCCGCGCGAAGGCGCGATGACGCAAGTGAAGGACCCGGAGGAATACCGCCGGAAGTTGGTATTCCACCGAGGCAGGCAGGGGTAGCGTCAGGCGCTTCGGGCCTTGAGGGGAAACCGTTCGGGATGCTCGATGATGTCCTCGGTCAGATCCACGTCCAGTTCCGGCCAGAAGAAATGCCCCGGCGAAGGCTCCTCCACATGGGCGATGGATTTCACCGGCTGATCCTTGAACCAAGGAAACGCATCGTAGGGCAGAAACAGCTCCTTGCCGTGCGCCAGCAGCCACAGCCCGTGCGAAGAAATGTTCGTCACCTCAACATCCGAAATGTCGTTTCCACGCGCTGACAAGCTCATCGTAATGCTCCTCCACAAGGGCGGCGATCTCCTTCAGTTGCCTGTGCGAATGCCGGTGATTCGCAGCGAGGAGGATTCTTGGCTCCAGCCAGAATTTCGATTCCCCATCGCTTGAGATTACATGTCAGGTCCCGCATGATTCCTGACTTGTTTGACGAAGAGTTGAGGCCGTTTTT
>CAYVBG010000066.1:0-8143 GCA_964449205.1 uncultured Zetaproteobacteria bacterium
ACTTTTTACGCGGCGGCCCCCCCACCCACCGCCCTACCCACAGAGGCCCACTCTTTCCCAACCCGACGATCATCCAATCTCAAGAGACGATACGAATCCATAAGCTCCGCCATCGCAAATCGTCCGCCCTCCAGCGGCACCAGCGGCCGCAATTCCGGTGGCAGCACCGGCAACACTTCCAGAATCATCCGCTCCGGGCGGTTGCCGGACTCAATCATCGCCTCGATGGTCTTCAGTCGCTTGGTCAGCTTGGCCAGCTTCGTTTCGGCCTTCGTTGCCGCAATCTGGGCGCGCAACAACTGGCGCTCTTCCTGCAAGTCCACGCTGGCCAGCATCTCGCGCACGGCCTCCGCGCCCATGCCGGCGCGGAATTCGTCGCCATATTCGTCGAAGGCTTCGAGATATTCCTCCTCGGTCAGGATCTGATACTGATCCAGGCTGGTCAGGCCCGGATCGAGCACCACCCAGGACTCGAAATAGAGAATCCGCTCCAGCTCCTTCAGCGTCTTGTCCAGCAAGAGGCCGATACGCGACGGCAGGCTCTTCAGGAACCAGATGTGCGCCACCGGCGCGGCCAGTTCGATGTGCCCCATGCGCTCGCGCCGCACCTTGGACTGGATCACCTCCACGCCGCACTTCTCGCAGACCACGCCGCGATGCTTGAGCCGCTTGTATTTGCCGCACAAACATTCGTAATCGCGCACGGGGCCGAAGATCTTGCAGCAAAACAAGCCGTCGCGCTCCGGCTTGAACGTGCGGTAGTTGATGGTTTCCGGCTTCTTGACCTCGCCATACGACCACGAGCGAATCTTCTCGGGGCTCGCCAGACTGACCTTCAGCCCGTCGAAGTCCTCGATGCTGCTGGGCTTCTGGAACATTTGCAGAATTTCACGCATGGTCAGTTCTCCTCGACTTCCTGTTCTTCACGCGCATCCGGCGCATCGGTTCCGCCCTCGTCCTCGCCCTCGTCGGGCTTCTTCACCATGGCCAGATCAATGGCCAGCGCATTCAGCTCCTTGGTCATCACGTTGAACGATTCGGGAATGCCCGCCTTGAAGCTCATGTCGCCACGCACGATGGACTCGTACATCGCCGTGCGCCCGGCCACATCGTCCGACTTCACGGTCAGCATTTCCTGAAGCGTGTAGGCCGCGCCATAGGCTTCCAGCGCCCAAACCTCCATCTCGCCAAAACGCTGGCCGCCGAACTGGGCCTTGCCGCCCAGAGGCTGCTGCGTGACCAGCGAGTAAGGCCCGGTGGAGCGGGCGTGAATCTTCTCGTCCACCAGATGATGCAGCTTGAGCATATACATGTGGCCGACCGTGACCGGATGATCGAACGGCTCGCCCGTCTTGCCGTCATACAGCGTCATCTGGCCGGATTCCGGCAAATCGGCCATGCGCAACAATTCGCGGATGCGCTCCTCCTTGGCGCCGTCGAATGCCGGTGTCGCGATGGGCACGCCATCCGTCAGCTGTTCGGCCAGCTCGCGCAACCGGGTCTGGTTCATGCCCTTGATGCGGCGCACCGCCTCGGCATCGCCCTCGTAGATGTCGAGCAGCAATTGTTTGAGCTCGTCGTGCGTTGCCTTGTTTTCGAGCATGCGGGCGATCTTGCGCCCCAGCCCGTGGGCGGCCAGTCCCATATGGATTTCGAGGATCTGGCCGAGATTCATGCGACTGGGCACACCCAAGGGGTTCAGGCAAATGTCCACCGGCGTGCCGTCCTCCATGAACGGCATGTCTTCTTCCGGCACGATGATGGAAATCACGCCCTTGTTGCCGTGACGTCCGGCCATCTTGTCGCCCGGCTGGAGCTTGCGCTTCACAGCCAGGAACACCTTGACCACCTTGATGACGCCGGGCTGGAGCTCGGACCCTTCGCGGGCCTTGGCCACCTTTTCCTCAAATCGCTTCTCCAGCCGCGCCCGCTCCTTGTCCATGCTTTCCAGAATAGCCGCCACCTGCGCGTTCACCTGATCGTCATCGGTGGAGATGGCAGACAAATCGCGCAGCTTCAGCCCGTCCAGGTATTCGGCCGTGATGACCTCGCCCTTCTTCAGTCCCTTGGCCTTCACGGCCTTGCGGCCAGCCAGCAGGGATGCCAGGCGGGCGGCGGCGTTGGTCTCCAAGATGCGACGCTCCTCTTCCTTGTCGCGGTAGAGCTGCTCGACCTCGGCCTCCTCGATGGCCTTGGCGCGCTCGTCCTTCTCGTCGCCGCGGCGGGTGAACACCTGCACATCCACCACCACACCCTCGTCACCGGGCTTCACGCGCAAACTCGTGTCGCGCACATCGCTGGCCTTTTCACCAAAGATGGCGCGCAGCAGCTTCTCCTCCGGCGAAAGCTGGGTCTCGCCCTTGGGCGTGATCTTGCCGACCAGAATATCGCCGGGCTTGACCTCGGCTCCAACCACGGCAATGCCAGCGTCGTCCAGATGGCGCAGCGCCTCCTCACCCACATTGGGGATATCGCGGGTGATTTCCTCGTCACCCAGCTTGGTTTGTCGCGCCGTGCATTCAAACTCCTCGATATGAATCGAGGTGTAGACATCCTCGCGCACCAGTTTCTCGGAGATCACGATGGCGTCCTCGAAGTTGTAACCACGCCACGGCATGAACGCAACCAGCGCATTGCGCCCCAGGGCCAGTTCGCCCTGATCGGTGGACGGACCATCGGCGATGATGTCCCCCGCCTCCACCACGTCGCCCACCTTGACCAGCGGCTTCTGGTTGAAACAGGTGTTCTGGTTGGAACGGCGATACTTGAACAGCCGATAGATGTCCACGCCCGGCTCGCCCTCGAGCTGCTCGGACTCGTTGACGCGAATCACGATGCGGCTGGAATCCACGCCCTCGACGACACCACCGCGACGCGCGGCCATGGCGACGCCGGAATCGCGCGCCACCGTCGCCTCCAGTCCCGTGCCGACCAGCGGCTTTTCACTCTTCACCAGCGGCACCGCCTGCCGCTGCATGTTCGAGCCCATCAGCGCGCGGTTGGCATCGTCATGCTCCAGGAACGGAATCAGGCCGGCGGAGACCGAGATCACCTGTGTCGGCGATACGTCCATGTAATCGATGTCCTCGGGACTCGCCATCACAAACTCGCCATCCTTGCGGCACTGCACATAGTCCGCCTCGAACCGCCCGTCGGCATCCACCCGTGCGTTGGCCTGGGCGATCACATGCCCCGCCTCGGCGATGGCCGAGAGATAGACCACCTCGTCGGTCACACGGCCATTTTCCACCTTGCGATAGGGTGTTTCGATGAAACCGAATTCGTTGACCCGCGCATAACAGGACAGCGAGTTGATCAGACCAATGTTCGGACCTTCCGGCGTTTCGATCGGGCACAACCGGCCATAATGGGTGGGATGCACGTCGCGCACCTCGAAACCGGCGCGCTCGCGGCTCAGGCCACCCGGTCCCAACGCCGAAAGCCTGCGCTTGTGCGTGACCTCGGAGAGCGGATTGGTCTGATCCATGAACTGCGAAAGCTGCGACGAACCGAAAAACTCCCGCACGGCGGCGATCATCGGCTTCGCGTTCACCAGATCCGACGGCATCATCTCGGTCAAGTCGCCGGAGCTCAACCGCTCACGAATGGCCCGCTCCATGCGCACCAACCCCAGCCGGATCTGGTTTTGCAACAACTCACCCACCGAACGCAGGCGCCGGTTGCCCAGGTGGTCGATATCGTCCACCTCACCGATGCCGTCGCGCAGCTTCAGCAACGTGTCCAGCGTCAGCAGAATATCCTCGTTGCGCAGCGTGCCCTGATCCAGCGGCACCTCTTCGTCGCTGATGCCAAGCCGGCTGTTGAGCTTCATCCGTCCAACGCGGGACAGATCATAGCGCCCCGCATCGTAGAACAACGACTCGAACAGCGCCCGCGCCGTCTCCACGGTCGGCGGCTCACCCGGACGCATCATGCGGTAGATTTCGACGCGGGCCTCCTCCTTGCTCTGCACGCTGTCGAGCCGCAGCGTGTCGGCCAGCCACGGCCCGCGGCGGAAGGCATCGATGAACAGGCACTCAAACTCCTTGATGCCGGCCGTGCGCATCGCCTCCAGCGTTTCCTGTGTGACCTCGGTGTTGGTGTCGGCCAGAATCTCTCCTCCCTCCAGCAGCACCGGCGTGGCGATAATCTCGCCCAACACGGCCTCTTCCGGCACATCCAGCCATTCCACACCCGCTTCGCTCAAACGCTTGATGACCAAGGGCGTAATCTTCTTGCCCTCGGCCACGAGCTGACGCCCGTTCAGGCGAATCGCCACCGGCGCGCGGCTGCCCCGGAACAGCTCCGGATCGAAGCGCATCTGCACGCCCTTGTCCGCCAACCGGTAGGTGCGCCGCTCGTAGAACCGATCAAGAATCTCCTGCTCGGAATAACCCAGCGCCTTGAGCAGGATGCCCACCGGCATCTTGCGGCGCAGATCGATGCGGAAATGGACCTTGTCCTTGGCGTCAAACTCGAAATCCAGCCAGGATCCGCGGTAGGGAATGATGCGCCCCTTGAACAAAAACTTGCCCGAAGCCTGCGCCTTGCCCTTGTCGTGATCGAAGAACACGCCCGGCGACCGGTGCATCTGCGACACGATGACGCGCTCCGTGCCATTGATGATGAACGACCCGTGATCGGTCATCAGCGGAATCTCGCCCATGTACACGGACTGATCGCGCACCTCGCGCACGGTCTTGTTCTTCGCGCCGCGCTTGCCCGAATCGGACTCGTAGATGGTCAGGCGCAACTTCACCTTGACCGGAATGGCATAGGTCAGGTCGCGGCGGATGCACTCATCGAGATCGTAGCGCGGCGGGCTGTATTCCAGCCCCAGAAAGTCGATCTGCGCATTGCCACCGTAATCCCGGATCGGGAACACGGTGCGGAACACCTCCTCCAGACGCGAGGCGTTGATGTCGGTCTTGCCCCGCCCCACACCGAGAAACTCGATATACGAATCCGTCTGGATTTGCAGCATGTTCGGCATGGAAATGACCGGGCGGATGTCCCCGAAGTTCTTGCGAATGCGCTTGACTGACGCTTGCTTTGCCATGTTGACCTCACCAACGTTCAAAAATGCGAAAAAAGGCAAGCCCCGGCGGCCGCTTCGCCACCGGGGATTTGCCTCAGTGCTGCTCGTGTTTCGTCAATCGAATCAGCAACGATTACTTGAGCTCGACCGTCGCTCCCGCTTCCTCGAGCTTGGCCTTGAGCTCCTCGGCCTCTTCCTTGGCCACGCCTTCCTTCACCGGCTTCGGCGCGCCGTCCACCAGCTCCTTGGCGTCCTTCAGGCCCAGCCCCGTGATCTCGCGCACGGCCTTGATGACCTGAATCTTCTTGTCACCGGCGGAGGCGAGAATCACGTCGAACTCGCTTTTCTCCTCGGCCGCGCCGGCATCGCCGCCGCCCGCCGCCGGAGCGGCCGCAACCGCCACCGGGGCTGCCGCGGAAACGCCGAACTTCTCTTCCAGCGCGCTCACCAGCTCGGACATCTCGAGCACCGTCATGTTCTCGATCGCCGCAATCAAATCTTCCTTCGTCAATGTTTTTGCCATGGTACTAAGCTCCTTTTTGGTTTTGATATCAAACTTGAGGGTGTCGTGAACGGATCACGCCGCCTGCTTCTGGTCGCGAATGGCCGCCAATGTCCGCACAAACGAAGCCGGAACCTCGTTGAGCGCCCGAACGAAGCCGGAAACCGGCCCCTGCATGGTGCCCATCAGCTTGGCCAGCAGCACCTCACGTGGCGGCAGGCTGGCCAGCGACACGACATCCGCCTTTTCCAGCCGTTTGCCATCGAGCACGCCACCAATAATCTCCAGCGCCTTGTTGCCCTTGGCAAATTCGGCCAGCGCCTTGGCCAGACCCACCGGATCATCGCCGTAGGCAATGGCCGTCGGACCGGTGAACAGTTCCCCGGCCGCCGCGAAATCCGTGCCCTCGGCCGCCCTGCGGGCCAGCGTGTTTTTGACCACCTGCATGCGCACACCGGCCTCCCGCAGCTTCCGGCGCAGCTCGCCCATCTCGGCCACGGTCAGCCCGCGGTAGTGCGTCACCACGCCGGCCGACGCCTCCGACCAGGCCGCATGCAACTGCTCGACCACGCGTTGCTTCTCTTCCCGATTCACACCTACCCCCTTCTTTCGATCCGCAAGAAGGAGCTTTCGCTCTCCATCTGCGCAGGCCCGACTCCCCCCACGGTGGATAAAGCCGGATTAAGCCTTGCGACGCCCACGGTCTTGGACGGATCGTTATTCAGCCGCGCGCCGGACCCGGAGCCCCGTCGCGCGGCATTCGTTGCGGCGAGCTACAGGCTCGCCAGGTCCACCGGCACGCCAGCGCCCATCGTGGACGAAATCACCACGCGCTGCATGTAGCGCCCCTTGGCGGCGGCCGGTTTCATGCGGTTGAGTTCGTCCACCAAAAAGCGGATGTTCTCCTCCAGCCGCGCGGCATCGAACGAGCGACGGCCGACCGGCGCGTGAATCACGCCCGCCTTGTCGGTGCGCACCTCGATCTGCCCCGCCTTGACCGCAGCCACGGCCTTGGCGACATCCATGGTCACCGTGCCCAGTTTCGGATTCGGCATCAAGCCACGCGGACCAAGAATCCGCCCCAGCTTGCCCACCTGCGCCATCATGTCCGGCGTGGCAATCACGCGATCAAAATCCAGAAAGCCCTCCTGCACCTTCGTCACCAAATCCTCGGCGCCCACGATGTCCGCGCCCGCCTGCCTGGCCTCTTCGGCCTTTTCGCCCTTGGCGAACACCGCCACGCGCACGGCCTTGCCCGTGCCGTGCGGCAGACTGATGGAGCCGCGAACCATCTGGTCCGCATGACGCGGATCCACACCCAGATTGATGGCGACATCCACCGACTCATCGAATTTCGCCGCCGGTTGCGCCAGCACGGCCGCCACGGCCTCGGGCAGCGCCGCCGGATTTCCTGGCGCGGCCTCACGCGCCGCGCGCATGCGCTTGGACAATCTTGCCATGACTTCAGCCCTCCACTTCCAGACCCATCGAGCGGGCCGTGCCTTCGATAATCCGCATCGCCGCCTCGACATCGTAGGCATTCAGATCCGGCATCTTCGTTTCCGCGATTTCCTTCACCTGCGCCCGGGTCACCTTGCCCACCTTGTTCTTGTTGGGCTCGGCGCTGCCCTTCTGGATGCCCGCCGCCTTCATCAAGAGCACCGAAGCCGGCGGCGTCTTGATCACAAAATCGAACGAGCGATCCTTGTAGACATTGATGACCACCGGCAGCGGCAGGCCGGCCTCGATGTCCTGCGTCCTGGCATTGAACGCCTTGCAAAACTCCATGATGTTCACGCCCGCCTGACCCAGCGCGGGACCCACCGGCGGCGCGGGGTTGGCCTTGCCGGCCGGCACCTGCAGTTTTACGGTTTTTTCCAGTTCCTTCGCCATTGGTCCTTCCTTTTAGCCCTTCTCGACCTGGATAAAGTCGAGCTCCACGGGTGTTGGCCGGCCAAAGATGGACACGCTCACCTTCAGCTTGGCCTTGTCTTCCATCACCTCTTCCACCACGCCGTTGAACGAGGCAAACGGGCCTTCCAGCACGCGCACCGCATCCCCCACCTCGAACATCACCTTCGGCCGTGGCCGCTCCACCCCTTCCTCGATCTGGCGCTTCAGCGCCTCGACCTCACGCGCCGGCATCGGTCGCGGCTTGCCGCCGGACCCCAAAAACCCTGAAACCTGCGGGGTATCCTTGACCACGTGCCAGGTTTCGTCGTTCATCTCCATTTCCACCAGCACGTAACCGGGAAAGAACTTGCGCTGGGAGCTGACCTTCTTGCCTTTCTTCAGCTCCACCACTTCCTCGCGCGGCACAATGATTTCGCCGAACTGGTCGGACAGGCCGGAACGCTCGATGCGCTCCTTCAGCCGCTCGACGACCTTGTCCTCGAATCCCGAATACGCCTGCACCACATACCACTGCTTGGCCATCAAAGCACCTTCTGCACGAGCCATCCGAGCAGGCCATCCACGGCCCACAAAAACAGCGCCACAAAGAGCACCATGACCACCACCATCAACGTGGCCTGCATGGCTTCCCTGCGCTCGGGCCAGACCACCTTTCGGGTCTCGGCCTGCACTTCCCGCAAGAACTTCTG